>JBDRIF010000162.1:0-5561 GCA_043816125.1 bacterium | reverse complement strand
ATTCCGACCGGTTTCTCGATCGCTATTCCCGAAGGTTACGAAGCCCAAGTCCGTCCAAGATCTGGACTCGCCGTCAAACACGGGGTCTCGATCCTAAATACCCCCGGCACAGTTGATTCGGATTATAGAGGAGAGGTCAAAATTATTATTATGAATCACGGAAAAAATGATTTAATAGTTAAGCGCGGGGACCGAATCGCGCAAATGATTATTAACAAGATAGAACAGATTCAATTTGAGCAAGTAGAAACATTATCGGAAACAGTCCGAGGCGACGGCGGATTTGGCCATACGGGAGGCAAACAATGAGCAAAATAAAAGTTTTAGTTAACGGGGCAAAAGGGAAAATGGGGAGCGAAACCGTCAAAGCGGTGCAAAACGAATCCGATCTCGAACTGGTCGGCTCAATCGACTTCGGCGACGACCTGGCAAAAAACATTAAGCAGACAAAAGCCGAAGTTGTCGTTGATTTTACTCATCCGGACGCGGTATTGAAAAATGTCTTAACCATTCTCAAAAGCGGGGCTAATGCTATTGTCGGCACAACCGGCTTAAAACAAGAAGATTTAGACGCTATCAAAAAAGCCTGTGAGGTTAATAAAGCAAATTGCCTGGTCGCCCCCAATTTTGCGATCGGCGCTGTTTTGATGATGAAATATGCGGCCGATGCAATCAAACATATGCCGAACGCCGAGATTATCGAATTACATCACGACAAAAAAGTTGACAAACCATCGGGCACAGCAATAAAAACTGCCCAACTGATGGGAAAAGACGTGCCGATTCATTCTGTCAGACTCCCCGGACTGGTCGCTCATCAAGCGGTAGTTTTTGGCGGGTTGGGACAAACATTAACTATTAGGCACGACACGATCAACCGGGAATCATTTATGCCGGGAGTCATTCTGGCGGTGCGCAAAGTCAAGGCTCTAAAAGGGCTGGTTTACGGTCTCGAACACCTGTTATAATATGGCCCAAGCCAAGTACCTTAAAATCATCGCCGAAAACCGCAAAGCGAGACACGACTACAATATTCTGGCCGTTTATAAAGTCGGGCTTGTCCTCAAAGGGGGAGAAGTTAAGTCGATCAGAAACGGCAAAGCCAACCTGAAAGAGAGTTTTGGCCGAGTTGAAAATCAAGAAGTCTGGCTCCACGGTATTCATATCAGCCCCTACTCGGGGAGCAAGCTCGATCCGATCCGGCCGAGAAAGGCCCTTTTAAATAAGCGGGAGCTGATGAAATTAATCGGGAAAGTAGCCGAAAAAGGTTTGACACTTGTCCCATTAAAGTTATACTTTGAAGGGAACTGGGCGAAGATCGATTTAGGCCTGGCTAAGGCCAAAAGGACATACGAAAAACGTGAAACAATCAGACGTCGAGAAACTGAAAAAGAAATTGAAACAGCTTTTAAAGGAAAAGTTCGTGGCAGTTGAGGAAAAGACCTACACTGTTGCCGACGTCCAGACCGAGACCAAGCGACTATTAGCCGAAGAGATGACCGCATTTAAAAAAGCGCCGCTGACTGACAAAGAGAACAGTAAGATGGATAAGTTTGCCGAGGCCCTGGCCAATTCCGTTTTAAAGGAGATGAAGATAGTATGATTCAGGTACCAAGCAATAAGCCCCATATCCCGGCCAACGTCGCCAAAGAAGCCTCACAACAGATAAGTAAAGAAGTACAAAAGAATGAGCAGGTGGCCAAACAATCAATCACCAAACCGGTAGCGCCCAAAATAACCAATATCAGCCGTGGCCCCGAGATGGACAGCGCCGCTCTGGCCGTCAGACTAGCCGCTCTGGCGACCGAAGCCAAAGAAGTTGATAAACAGCGTAAGTTTAAGGAGATACTGGAAAAAGTTATCGAACTGACCGGTCTAAAAGAGCCGGAAGCGGCAATGGAAGAAGCGAGCAAACGGCTACAGGAAGAGATCGAAACCGAGCTGGAACGGATCCAGGCCAATAAAGAATTAATGGAAGAAGCGCACGATTGGGAAAAGTTTGCCGACCTACTCGCCGGTATGGGGGAAGAAGTAGCCGAAGGCTTAATTGCCACGCTCAAGGAATCGATCCGAGAACTTTGAAAATTGGGGCTGTAAGGGTTTTGACGGGATGCACTCTGTCAAGAGTTGCGAGCCGAGCATGCTATCCCCTGCTCGTTAATCTTACGATAGCAAAATTTTCAAATGCAGATTTGAATAAATCAATAGCAGACGCCCGGGAAATGGGAGCAAAGGCATTTTTGGCTTCGGTCAATTATGTTGAATTCTCACAACCGGTTTATGCTAACGCTGCTTAATTAATTAATCAGCTCGTCTCCGGGTTCGCGCCATTCGAGTCCGGGTCAGACGTTATTAATGGTTGCGTAATCGGCTTTTTCTGTTTGGCTGGTTACAAAGTAAAATACATCAGATAGCGCGGAATATGCCTCGCTTCAGGCGACTTTCCGGGTGAAAATTTAACCGAAGCTACGCTCGTAGTAATTCTAGGCAAGGTCTTTTCGGACAGGGGTTCGACTCCCCTCGGCTCCACTTTTCAATTGTTGCGAACTCTTCTAAAGCCGCCGAAGGCGGACGAGTCGAGGCTGACTGGAGGAGGGAGCCCAGCACTTTCAAGTCCTTACATAGAATAATATGAAAGTGCTGGGCGACCTTGACGGCGAAAAGCGAAAAAAATGCTAGGATAGAAATGCCGTGAAGCAGTATAGAAGAAAAAAGAACGATTAATTACTATCTAGATCCCACTCAACAATCAAATATTCAATCTCAAAATTAGACTTTAAGGCGGATTCAAGCCACTTTACCTGAGTATCGCGGAGTTTATCCTTTTTGAAGCGTTTCGATTCAACAAAGAGCAATTTATTACCCTTCCAGGCAAAAAGATCCCAACAACCATTTAATGTCCCATTAATTTCCTTGATTGCGTTAATAACTTTCTCATAATTAGCCGGGATTGAAACGGATCCACCCTTTTCGGGTAGAACATTCCGAAATGTCTTACGATAATTGTCAACCCAAACACCATCCCAACCGTCATCTTTAATCAACTTGAGGATCGCTAATTCTGCAAATAAAGGTTCCCCCTCAATATCTAAAACCGTTTTCCCGCCATATGTATCTTTCAGGGGAGTTCCCGCCCATTCATGATAATACATATTAGCTTTTGGGCAATTGAATATTTCCCCTGTGGACAGAGGTATTTCTTCCGCCTGAACTATCATGAATGGCAAAGTCATGTTGATAGTATATCAAATATCATCGAGTGGTGAACCAACCCCCGCTCGGGGTCGATTGCGATAAGTGAGAAGAAATGATTTATTTTCTTTCCATTTTTTCAATGTATTTCAGGACATCACGTTTGAATTGCCCGTGTGTGTCCTGATCGGCGTACCAGGTATTGGCCTGCCCCATCCAGCCTTTGCCTCGGGGGATTTTGAATTTTCTTTCTGAGGCCGGAATTAGAAAACCGTTTTCCGCTTTGGTCTTAACATAATACTCGACCCCTTCGCCATCATAAATCCTGTTGGAATTGGCCGGCGGAGCCTGAACCTCGCCAAAAACAGTGGCATCCTTATACCAACCGACAATTACGGAGCCTAACGACTCACTTCGCGCCACCCAGATAACTAATATCCCATTTAAGCTTTCATCAAGCCAGCTTGCTCCCATTCTTTCAATATTGATTATCCCTCTGGGGTTTGAACCACCACCACGCGGCGGTTGGACATAGCCATATAGATATCCCTCGAACGGCAGAAAATTAAATATTTCGGACCCGAATTCATTTTCTGTAATATACTCGCCTCCATGCATAGGCCCATCCTCTCGCGTAATCCCCCGATAATCAGTCATCCAGGCAGTATTTAAAAAAATCATTTGCGGCATTTCAAGGTTTTCCATATTATTCCTCCGTTTCCGACAGAATTAAACACAGTGCCTCATATATATCTATCATCGCCTGAGTATCAAGCTGACAATATTTTTCGAGCGCGGCGCGAACCTTCTGACGATCTCGGGGGTCAATATTATCGCCAAACGTGACCCGCGAATATTCCCGGCTAGCTGTCCCTCCGTCCCCGATCTCAAGCCCCTCATAACCGCTCTTGGTCATGGCGGGCAGGACATACTTGATCGAATAGCTCCCCTCCTGATCGGGATGATAATACAAAAAGCTTCTGAACGGGACTATCAAATCGACAAACCGCCGCTCGATCTTCTTAAACCAATTTTGATACTCGGGGAAAGCCTCGGCCGCATACTTCAGACAGTTGATCTCGAAACTCATGTTGTAAGCGACAATTGTTCCCGAATCTCCAAGAAGTTTTTTTAACCTGGCCAAGACCTCCTGACGAGGATCGACGTCTCCCTGAGCAAGATAGCCATGATGGACAGGTTTTGCCCCTTCTTTTGAGACGATATGAAGAGAAAATTGAAAAGTGATCTTCTCATAGGGCCTTGAACGATCATAAGCCGGGATGGCAGGAGCGATAGTTTCAAAATCGAGATAATAAAGAGGGTACTTTAACTCATCAAGAAATTCCCGGATCCCCTCTCTGTCCAGATGCGGCTTACCTGTCTTATGGCTTTGAACCTGGGTAAGTTGTTTATCGTTCAATTCGTCTAATGGGATATCGGTCAGCATTAGTATCCCACGATCAAGAAGCGGGAAGAGTTTTTTGGACCGTCCGGACCATAATTGAAAAATGCTTTCTTCAGGTAAAAAACTCCAACAAGTATCTTCCAGCGCACAGCTGTACGGATTGCTGCAATGCGGGCCGATCTTGACCTTTGGCTCTCTGCCGGCAATAATCTCGAGCATCCTATTGATCGACTTCTCCAAGCCAGCCCGGAACGGCTTAATCTTTTCCGTTACATCTTCTTTGATCAGAAGTTTTTTCGGCTCGATCGCTCCCTGGCGAACATAATCGGTATTGATATGCATCAGATAACAGCGACGGATCTTGAGGCCGGCGCCGGTGTAAACATATTTCTGAAAAGCGACATCGATCAAATTGACATCCTTGACCTCGGAGCTGCTTTTAACCTCGATCAGATCCCAGGCCCCATCCGCTACCGGGACTAGAATGTCGGGCAAGGCATAAGTCCGGCCAAAGATCATACCGGCTTCAAACAACGGTTTGCGCAATTTGAGGGCTTCTAGCGTGTTGGCATGAGTCTGCTCCGGTTTCTGCTGACGCTCGAGCTTAATCCCATCAGGATATATCTGCTGGGCTAGCTCCCCGACTCTATGTCCCATATCAAAGATCGCTTGTGTTCCAGCGTCCGGTTGCGGAACCGCATCACGATCATTAAATCCAAACCAAAGTAGCTTGGGGCATTTGACACCATCCAGATATTTGGATTTTGATAAAAATGGTTGAGGTTTAGACATTATTGCTTGTTACCCAACCTGCTTAAAACATTTTGCGCATATTATGTGATCGGGGTTCATTATTTCAAAAAGTTTGGGATCGTCAGGATCGCACCGAAAAGAACCATTTTTGCTTCGGCCATAATAGGTTACATTTGTACTAAGGGGCCCCTCGACATAGGTAAAACTTTTC
>JBDRIF010000161.1:0-5390 GCA_043816125.1 bacterium | reverse complement strand
ACTCATATCTCATTATTTATCGACAGAACCAGACACTAATTTCACATTATGTTATAATATTTGCACTATGGGACAAACAATTAGTGAAAAAATCCTAGCTAAACACGCCGGCAAGAAAACAGTCGAACCGGGCGAACTGATCAATTGCAAAGTCGACGTCGTACTCGGAAACGACATCACAGCCCCTCCGGCGATCAAAGAATTCGCCAAAATTGGCGTCAGCAAAGTTTTTGACAAGAAAAAGATCTATCTGGTTCCCGATCACTTCACCCCGGCCAAAGACATTAAATCTGCTGAACAAGTCAAAATGATGCGCGAGTTTGCCAAGAAATACGGTATTGTAAATTTCTTTGAAATCGGCTGCATGGGAGTTGAACACGCCCTGCTCCCAGAAATGGGTGCGATCAGACCTGGAGAACTAATCATCGGCGCTGATTCCCACACCTGCACCTATGGCGCTCTTGGCGCTTTCTCAACTGGGGTCGGTTCAACCGATATGGCTGCTGCTATGGCTACCGGTGAAGTCTGGTTCAAAGTCCCCGAACAGCTCAAATTCATCTTCCGCGGCAAGCTGCCGAAGTATGTCGAAGCAAAAGACCTGATCCTCTACACCATCGGGCAGATCGGTGTTGATGGGGCTCGTTATATGTCGATGGAGTTCACCGGCCCGGTTATTGATAAACTTTCTGTTGAAGGACGACTGACTATGGCTAATATGGCGATTGAAGCCGGCGGGAAAAATGGAATATTTGAAGTTGATGAAAAGACCTTAGATTATCTCAAAAAAGCCGGTGTAAAAAATGTAGCGGCGACCTTTAGGTCGCCATCTTCCGACAAGGACGCCCACTACAAAAAAATCTACGAATGGAACATCTCTGACATCGAACCCCAGATTGCTTTCCCTCATCTACCAAGCAATACCAAACCGGTTAGCAAATGTTCCAAAGTAAAGATCGACCAATCAGTTATCGGATCGTGTACCAACGGTAGAATTGAAGACATGAGAGTAGCTGCAAAAGTCCTAAAAGGTAAAAGAGTAAATAATAATGTCCGCTGTTTGGTCATTCCTGCGACTCAAAAGATCGAACTAATGATGTTAAAAGAAGGACTAACTGAAATATTTATCAAAGCCGGTTGCGCGGTTTCTACGCCAACCTGTGGACCGTGTCTGGGTGGACATATGGGGATCCTGGCTGAAGGGGAACGATCGATCGCCACAACTAATCGAAACTTTGTCGGCCGGATGGGTCACCCAAAATCAGAAGTTTATCTCTCGAATGTAGCGGTAGCGGCTGCTTCGGCTGTAGCAGGCAAAATCATAAGCCCGGAGGATCTCTAAATGAAAGGTGCTGTTTGGAAATTCGGCAACAACGTTGATACAGATTTAATTATTCCGGCCCGTTATCTGAACACTTCAGATCCGGCTGAGCTAGCCGCACATGCCATGGAAGACGCTGATCCTGAGTGGGTCAAAAAGACCAAACCAGGCGATTTTATCGTCGGTGGCGAGAATTTCGGTTGCGGCTCGTCTCGTGAACATGCGCCGATTGCACTCAAAGCTGCTGGAGTCTCTGCCGTAATCGCCAAATCATTCGCCAGGATTTTCTACCGGAATGCAATTAACATCGGTTTACCAATCATGGAATCTGTCGAAGCGGCCGAGGAAATTAATGAAGGAAATGAAATCGAAGTTGATCTAACCAAGGGTCAGATCAAAGATATTACAACAAACAAAACTTATCAAGCACAGCCTTTTCCTGAATTTATGCAAAAGATTATTGAAGCTGGCGGGCTGATTAATTACTTAAAACGTTAGCCGCAACCAAATCCCCAACTTCAGTCGTCGACATCCCCATCTTACCGGCAGACATTGATTTCATCTGTGTACAAGCATAGCGGATAGCCTTATCAATATCTTTAGCGGCTTTATCTTCACCTATTGTCTCCAACAGCATCTGCATCGCGCCGATTGCCGCCAGAGGATTAATAACGTTCTTGCCAGTATATTTAGGAGCGGATCCGCCTATCGGTTCAAACATAGAAACCCCTTCTGGATTGATATTTCCACCCGCAGCAATTCCCATGCCGCCTTGAATCATCGCCCCAAGGTCGGTAATAATGTCGCCAAACATATTGTCGGTTACGATAACATCAAACCACTCCGGGTTTTTCACAAACCACATACAGGTCGCGTCGACATGAGCATAATCTCGTTTGATATCCGGAAAGTCTTTTTGACCGATCTCGTGAAAAGCCCTCTCCCAAAGATCCCAGGCATAAGTCAGAACATTGGTCTTGCCAACCAATGTTAGCTGCTTTCTCTTGTTCCGTTTGCGGGTATACTCAAAAGCATATCGGAGACAGCGCTCTACCCCTTTACGGGTATTAACTGAAACCTGGGTCGCAACTTCATCGGGCGACCCTTTCTTCAAATATCCCCCTGTCCCAACATATAGCCCTTCGGTATTCTCCCGGACCACCACAAAATCGATCTCGTTAGGGCCTTTATCCTTAATTGGAGTAGCCACATTCGGATATAAAACAACCGGTCTTAGATTGATATACTGGTCGAGGGCAAAACGAAGTTTTAAAAGGACCCCATGTTCAATGATCCCCGGTTTAACCTCAGGGTCTCCAACAGCTCCCAGATAAATCGTATCAAAAGTTTTGAGTTCTTCGACATCTTTATCGTCAACAAGTTTGCCGGTCTTAAGGTATCTTTTCCCCGTAAAATCGAACTCTTTCAATTCATAGTCAAATTTGTGTTTCTTGGCTACCACCTTTAGAACCTTTAGCCCTTCAGCCGCCACCTCAGGTCCTGTCCCATCTCCCCCAATTACCGCAATTTTGTACTTTTTCATCTCGATATCTCCTTTTCTTTAGGAAACTGCGGACTTAAGTCCGCAG
Organism: bacterium; assembly: GCA_043816125.1. GTDB lineage: Bacteria > Margulisbacteria > WOR-1 > O2-12-FULL-45-9 > O2-12-FULL-45-9 > JBDRIF01. The sequence continues at coordinate 2,483 of JBDRIF010000161.1, read as the reverse complement.
TTTCCTCACCTAACACCTTAGGAATTTCCTAATTATATCAAAATTGAGTGAAATTTTCCATAAAAGCTACCGATATATATACGGAGGAAGAATCATGGCTGAGATGACACCCAGAGTTAGGCTAAGAAGTGTAATTGAAAGAAGAGCTGTTGAACCTTCTAGGAAGAGGGAAAACAATCCCGGATTTCGTTTAGTTGAACGTCGTTTTGAGTTTGAGCCTCGTCTCGACAGAGTAAGATTAGGTATTAACGATTTTCGCCCAAGTCCCAATATCAGCCACAGGCCATTATCACAGCCTTCTCCTTTTCGTCCTGGCCTAGCCCCTTTTCTCCCCTGCACCATAGCTCCGGAAATTGATCTCAGCACTCTCTGGGTTTTAAATCCTCATCAACCACTCCCTGCAGCGGTAAGAGCCGAAGCACTTGTTCAAGCTCAGGCTGAGGCTCAGACACAACAAGTTGTTCAACAGATGAGGCAACAATCTCCAGAGCAAGATCGACAACAGCAAGAACAACAAAGGGCTGAAACAGCCAGCATTTTTAGCTTTCTTGGAGGCTCGTCTTCCGGTTCGGCCGCATCAGTAATTGGAAGTGTTCCACTCTCTTCTTCGGAAGCAGCTTCTCGTTCCGAAGCAGAATTCCAACAATTAGTTTTGCCGCTAATTAGACAAATGGAAAAACAACAAAAGGCATTAAAAGAAGAAGTTGCCGACAGAGTATTAGAAGAAAAGAGAACAGAGGAAAAAAATAAAGTTAAAGCCGCTAAAAAGAAACTGAAAGTCGCTCGAGAAGAAAAGAATCAGATCAAAGCTCAGCTGCGAGTAGTTGCGGACACAGCTGTTACAGAAGAAGAGGTAGAGGCAAGGGTTGTAAATCTGACAAGAAGATTATCTATTGTCCTACAAAAAGAACAAGACGCACAGAATACAATTGTTAATTCCCCCATCAAAAGGTTAGCCGCCTAACTTTTTTATCAGTCCCCTGATCATTGCCACCCTCTGACAACCAGTCTTCCGCACACTTTCAATATTTGAGTGATTGATTCCACCAATAGCTACTACCGGAATATGAGACAATTTAATTACCGCCCTAAGAGTCTTGAGGCCTAAAGGCCTTCCCAACGGCTTGCTCGGCGTTTTAAAAATCGGACCACAAGAAATATAATCAGCGCCTGCCTTGATCGCTTTTTTAGCCTGGTCAAGACTGTGCGTTGAGACGCCGATAATTAAATCATCGCCATATTTTTTTCGTAATATATTTAATGTTGTCTGCTTCAAATCTTCTTGCCCTAAATGGACCCCATCGGCCCCCACCTCTTTGGCAATATCAAAAAAATCATTAACAATAAAAGTCGCGCCATGTTTTCTAGAGAGAGGAGCAATAATTTTTGACCAAGTCAAAAGCTGCTTTTTCGATGCCCCTTTATCTCGTATCTGCACCATTTTGATCCCGACAGCTAACGCTTTTTTAATCGTCTTAACATGATCGGCCATCGGGTCAGTGACTAAATAAACATCAAAATCGAGCTTAACTTGTTTAAGGAGTTTTAAAGAGACTTGCTGCTCAAGCTCATAAACGGCAAAACGAATATCTTTTAACAGCTTCCCATATTTCGTATTTATTAATTTAAGAAATTCTTCCAAAACCCTCAAGGCCTCTTGAACTCGCTTGGCATTGGCTGCAAAAATATCGAGCAAGGATTCTCTTTTATTTTCGTTTTTAGTGTTGAATTTACCACCAACATCCTTTGCGCTATCCCTATGTTTTATTACCTTCAATTCTATTGAAACTTTTCGTAGTCGGCTGCGCAACTCTTTAAATTGTTTTGTCTTCGCTTTATCGTCCAAGACAAATCGCGCCACTTCCTCCATCACCCTCAACCCCTCAACCGCCCGATTAATATTAGCGTCTACAATTCTCATTACTCCGAACTCATTACTCATTACTTTTTTATATTTCATATTTCACCCACTGCATCGGATCAACCCTCAAATTATGCACAGACATCCCCCAGTGTAAATGAGGGCCGGAAGAAACTCCGGTGTTGCCGCTCTTCGCAATAATATCACCTTTTTCTACGACAGTGCCAACTTCGGCCTCAAAAGAAGAGAGATGAAAATACAAAGTATGAATTCCCTGGCCGTGATCTAAGACCATGGTCCCGCCAAAAGCTTGGAAATTTTGAGCCATGACAACCTTCCCACGATTCGGAGCCAAAACAGTTTGTCCCTCATAAGTAGCAATATCTGTCCCCCGATGAGCCCCGGAAGCTTTGCCATTAACGATAGTTTTGTACCCGAACCCTTGGCTGATCCGCCCCCCATTCGGCGGAGAGAATCTTCCTTGCCACAGCTTGTCCGAATCTTCAACCAACAACACCTTTTCGATCTGTGGCCATTCGTTATCGACTATCTGCGGGGCCTTGAGTTTTTCTTTGGCCGGCGGCAGATAATATCTTGAGGAGGGGAAATTTGTCGCCCACAC
>JBDRIF010000160.1:0-5845 GCA_043816125.1 bacterium | reverse complement strand
ATCACGTCATCAACGGTCACAATGCCGAGCAATTTATTTTGCTCATCAACAACCGGAACTGCCAACAAATTATATTTAGAGATTACTCCGGCCGCCCAGCGCTGATTATCTTCGGGCTTGATTGTGATTAGATCTTTTTCCATGATATTGGCCAAACGTGTTTCCGGGAGAGAGATTATCAATGTCCGTAAAGACAAGACCCCTTCCAACCGCTCTCTCTCATCAACAATGTAAACGTAATATGCGGTTTCAGCCTCCGGCGCCAGTTCTCTTAGCCGCTCGATCGTCTGCTGAACGGTATAGTCCCCTGGGATGGAAATATATTCGGTAGTCATCAATCCGCCGGCAGTCTCTTCGGGATGGGTCAGAAGCTTTCTTACCTTTTCAGATTTCCGCGGCTTCATCAAACGGAGAAGCTCTTCGGCTTTTTCCTGCGGCAAGTCACCCAAAACGTCGGCAATTTCGTCTGACGGCATTTTTTCCAGAATACCAAGGGCTTTTTTGGTATCGACTGTTGTCAATAAATACGCCTGAATCTTCGGCTCCAGTTCATGCAAAGCTTCGGCAGCGGTCACATCGGACAAAGAATCAAAGATCGCCGTCCGTTCATCAGAATGCACCTGACTGATAACACTGGCAATATCTGACGGATGCATTTCTGATAAATGTTTGGTCGGTACCGTAATCATCCCTTTGGCTTTCCCAGTCTTTAAATGCTCAACATGGTCCCAGCCGATCAACGATTCGGGGATCTGACTCCGAAAAAGACCAAAAAGAAAAGAGAATAATCGCAACCAACCTAAACGCCTGAGTAACCCTTTGAAGCCGACATCGGCCGCAATTAATCGGACATCAAGATCAACTTTGGCCAATTTTAAATCATTTACCCGAATAACTCTCGCCCCAGCCGTGTCAACAATCTGTTTGTCCATAACATCCCGCCACAGGAGCAACTCATCGGCTCGCGGTTTGGTAAAAACTATCCGGTCGAGGACCGATTTGGTAGTAACAAAGTGTTTACCGACCAGGTCAATTTCACTGGTTAAAACAACCAAATCTTCATTTTTATGAAATACATGGATTAATAGCCCGGTCACGCGGGGAAAAACGTCACCGACCGTCAAAATAAAATCGCGAACTTCACCTAACGGATCCTGAAGACGATCGATTACTTTGACATCTTTTAGGTCGGAAACAAACATTTCGGAAAATAAAACCATAACAAGTCTATTGTAGCCCTGAGGAATTAGTTAGGCAAGCAGAAACATCTTCCCCGGCACTTGCCGGACAATTTTCTTCATTTCCAGCATCAGGAGGAGGCTGGAGACTTGGGGAATGGCAAGGCGGGAATCCAGAGAAATATTATCGATATGTTTTGGTTCGCGAGATAATGTTTTGACAATTTCTTGTTCGACTGACGAAAGACCTGAGAAATCATGAGTTTCGCGCTCCGCGTTCTGCGCTCTGTACTCGATATTCAGCTCCTCCAAAACATCATCAACAGACTCAACCAACTTCGCCCCCTGCTTAATCAGCCAATGCGGCCCCATAGACTGTTCCATTCCCGCTTGACCCGGCACAGCAAATACTTCCCTCCCTTGATCCAATGCTTGCTTAGCAGTAATCATCGCCCCACTCTTATAATGCCCTTCGATCACTATCGTACCGAGAGATAAGCCGGAAATAATTCGATTCCGGCGCGGGAAATTCCCTTTTTCTGTTCCGACCCCCAAAGGGAATTCGGAAACCAATGCCCCTGATGATTCAATTTCTTTGGCCAGACTTCGATTCGAAGCAGGATAAACAGTATCAACCCCGCAACCAAAAACAGCAATTGTTTTTCCTTTTGCTTCAAGCGCACCTTTGTGAGCTTCGGTATCTATCCCGGCGGCAAGGCCAGAAACGACTGTAATTCCACAAGAAGCAAGCTCATAAGCAAGCTTCTTGGCCATTTCCAAACCATATCGAGTAGCTCTACGCGTACCGACAATCGCAAGAGTCTTTTGGGTTGGCAATTGGCCTTTAACGTATAGGACAGGAGGTGGGTCATAAATATTTTTTAATAACTCAGGATAAGATTCATCATCCAAAGTTGATGTCTGAACATCACTCTCTCTGACAAGATCATATTCTTCATTAGGATTAACCTGACTGCGATTTTTCAAGAATGACTGAACAGCTTTCTGGTTTAACCCATCGACAGCTAAAACTGCCTGCTCATCAGCTTTCCACGCAACCTCAATTGAACCAAAGTGTTCCCAGAGCCTCTTAATAGTAACAGGCCCCATATCGGGAATTTTATTGATTGATAACCAATATTTTTGCATTGTACCTAAAGGCCTATAGGCCTATGGGCCTTTAGGCCCGTAGGATTATTAGGATTTAATAAGAGAGAGAGCTTCGGCGCGAGTCTTGGCGTTCTTTTGAAAAACGCCTCTGACCGCAGAAGTAGTCGTCACCGCCCCCGGCTTCCTCACCCCCCGCATCGACATACACAAATGTTCGGCTTCGATAATAATAAAAACCCCGCGCGGTTTCAAACGATCCATCAGACAGTCGGCTACCTGACTGGTCAATCTCTCCTGTACCTGTGGCCGCTTGGCAAAACCTTCTATAACTCGGACTAATTTTGAGAGCCCGGTTATTCGCCCCTTGGTCGGCACATAAACGACATGAGCTTTGCCAAAAAACGGAACAAGATGATGTTCGCAAATCGAGTAAAAAGGGATATCTTTGACCATGATCATCTCTTCGTGATCTTCGTTATGGAAGACAGCCGCCTCTTTACCAGGATCTCTATTTACCCCGGCAAAAATTTCGGCATACATTCTGGCTACTCGTTTTGGAGTATTTTTTAAACCTTCGCGATTGGGGTTTTCACCGATAGCAGAGAGAATCTCCTTAACCGCTTTTTCAATTTTCTTTTGGTTAATCATCATATCTATTATATCAGAGATTATGTGAAATTTTTATTTAATTATGTAGAAGAAAAACTATGAGAATCCCATCAAGAATAGCAGATATAAGCCCAGGAACCATGCGGCGATTGTTTGACCGCAGGACACAACTGGAAAATAAATTGCCAAATCTCCCGCCCAGGGATCAACAAGAACTTCAACGGATCAGAGACCTTCATGCCGAAGTTGCGGAAAGACAATTGGGAAGTCCATTTTTCATCCCTCACATTTTGGCAAGATGACATTTAGGGGAGTCCAAAAACAATAATGGCCGAACCGGTAAGACGAGGAAATCTCTTTACTTTATCTTCCACCCATACCAGAAGACAAACCTTCGGCCGTGAATATCTAGCAGCCAAAGGCCATCAGGAGCGGCTCAAAGTCCTTAATAGGCATTTTCCTATTGAGGGAATAGATATCACAATTGATCTGCAGCGCGATTGTTCAACCCGTCCCACTCTGATTGGCTTGAGAACTCTGGATGAGGGGACGTGTGAAATCGGCATTGCGGAGGGACGTGCAGATTTGCACCAGGAACAGTTCCTCCTTTTTCAGACATATCTGCTGATTTATTTACACAAAAGAAAAGTAGTTTTTACGATTCCGGCGATCCGGGCATCAGAAGACTCGTCGGCGCAATAAAACACGCCTTGAACGAACATCTGATTGAAAGAGAGATCACGACATTGTTCAAAGGCCGTTTTGACCGGGCAATAGACAAACATCTCGACGGTCGGTTAAAAGCATATTCCAATGCCTTTAGAAGTTCCGGCATAGACCTATTATTAATCGATATGTTCGGAGTCCTACTAACCACAGCATTAACTACTGACTATAGTTTACCCGCAGAAAGGATCAACGATTGCCGCCTGCTGGCCAGCCAACTGGGTATCAATCTGACTGAAATAATACAAATGGTCGAAAAAATGAGGTTTGATGATACTCAGGCATATTTTGACTGTCTGGCTGAATTATTTTTCAAGGCAACAGGGGTATATACGCTGACTGGTGACGACGGCATATTGCTGATACCCGGACGAGAAGATTTGCCGCAAGCAATTGCAAAAATAAATGAAAAGACAACACAGACCCATCAGTTACTACAATTTTGGACCAGAGGTCCGGTAATAACGGCTAGAACAATCCTCTAATTTTCCCTTCTTCCGACACATCCATATTCTCTGCCGCAGGATGGCGAGGCAAACCGGGCATGGTTAAAACATTCCCGGTATAAGCGACAACAAACCCTGCCCCAGCCGAAGCTTTGAGTTTGGAAACAGTGATCTTGAATCCTTTCGGCCGGCCTAAAGCTTTGGAATCATCAGACAATGAATACTGCGTTTTGGCAACACAAATCGGCAGCTTGTCCAGCCCATTCTTATTCAAGGTTTCAATATCCCTTTCGGCATCGGGCGTGTACTTAACTCCATCTGCCCCATAAATTTCTTCGGCAATTGTTTCCAGTTTACATTTTATTGATTTCTTTTCATCGTACAAATATTTCAATTTCGATTTCCTGTTACATATTTCAGTCACAACTGCTGCTAAATCTTTCCCTCCAACTCCTCCCTTAGCCCAAACATCAGAGACAACACATTTGACCCCCAACCGCTCACAATGACTCTTGATTTCGTTTAATTCTTCCTTGGAATCATTGATCTTTTTGTTGATAGCAATCACAACCGGCAGTCCAAAATGTTTAATATTATCGACATGCTTGGCAACATTAGAATAACCGTGCCGTTTGATCGCCTGATTTGTCACAACCAAAACAACGGCGCTCGGATTCAACTTGCCAATACGGCATTTAATATCAAAAAACTTTTCGGCCCCCAGATCGGAACCGAACCCGGCTTCGGTCACAACATAATCGGCCAATTTCATCGCCATTTGGGTGGCGATCAGACTGTTGCAACCATGAGCAATGTTGGCAAACGGTCCGCCGTGAATAAAAGCCGGGCCCCCTTCTAAAGTTTGCACCAAATTCGGTTTCAGCGCATGCCACAACAACAAAGCCATTGCCCCATGGGCCTTTAAATCCCGAGCATGGATCGGCTTCCCATTGACATCATAAGCGACAATAATATTGCCGAGACGCTTCTTCATATCGGTAATATTTTTCGACAAACAGAGGATTGCCATTACTTCGGATGAGGCGGTAATATCAAACATACCGCGCAGATACCGATCGTTCATATCCATCACCCGCTTCCAGACAATCCGATTGGCATCGATCCCCAACTCGTTTCCCTGAAACATATGGTTATAAACCATGGCGGTTAAGAGGTTATGCGCCGAAGTGATCATGTGCATGTCTCCAGTTAAGTGGAGGTTGATATCATCCATCGGAAGAACTTGGGAATAACCACCTCCAGCCGCCCCCCCTTTCATCCCCATCACCGGCCCCAAAGAAGGCTCCCTGATCGCACAAATGGCGTTTTTCCCAATCTTTCGCAAAGCCTGACTGAGGCCGATTGTAACAGTAGTTTTTCCTTCACCTTGCGGAGTCGGGGACATTGTTGTAACCAGGATCAACTTCCCCTCTTTTTTCTTCTTCAGGCGTTTTAAGACTGTGAGGTTTACTTTTGCTTTGTTTTGTCCGTGAAATTCGAGTTCAGAGGTTTTAAGACCGGCTTTGGCGGCAATATCTTTGATCGGTATTATCTTAGCTCGTTGGGCAATTTCGATGTCTGAGAGCATAGAGAAAATATAACATAAAACGGGAAGCAGCTCAATTATCTAATTTCGGCTGTAGCACCAAAGTTGTAACATCACATTTGGCCAAAATAGAAAGGTCACATTTCCGATACGATAGGTGAATAAGGAGTGTGATGCTAAATGGCTAATGGAGATATGTTGCAAATGACACAAAAGGAACTCGACCGCGT
>JBDRIF010000159.1:0-7293 GCA_043816125.1 bacterium | reverse complement strand
TGGAAACGACCCAAACAATTGATGCTGGGGAGCCATTGGACCGGACCGGTTCGGAATTTATCGCGCCACGGATTTCTAATTGTAAAACCTGCTTCCAACATCCTGGGATTGTATCTTCTGGTTTCATCCGGATTTTCAACTTCATATGGAGTTAACATCCTTTGCCCATCACGACTGAAAATTGCAGGGTTAACCGGTAATGGGTGCCGATAGAGCAGAGTAACATCAATAAAACCTCTGGCAAAAGATCTGCGCCAGCCGAGATCAAAGTATGGTACTAATTTATAACGGTCAAGAGTGTCAGTAGGATTATCGTTGGTGGCCTGGTTTGGCACTCTTTCCGAATAGAGGATCGCGGAGATGCCGGTAGTCACGCCGCTTAATTCACGACCGATAAATGAATCAAATTCTGCGAACCCCGGTATTTCTGCCGCCTGCAAACCTTCTCTGATTAACGGAAAAGGCCTGATATTTACCGCCATATAAGCGGTATGAAAATATCTGCGATCATAATTTAATTGGGGATCTCTGACCGCATAGTGATCATAACTGGCAATCAGGGTGAGAAGATCCTGGTAACTATAAACTGCAGTTGCGCCGACACTGCCGGCCACGTCTACCCTGGCAGAAACATCAAGTGTGCCGGTCCTCTCTTCAAAGAATCTGGCAGCTGCCGAGACACGGGCATTGGCATGCATATCCGAAGCCTCAAACTCAATACCAAATCTGACCGGGATCCCGCCGAAATTATATGGGAGTCCGACAGCTAAACGAAAATCGGGGATGCTGTGCGGATAAGTATAAAGCTGGGTTGTCTGTTCGTACGGCATCGTAGCCGAAGGGGCCAAGGTGCGGGCCAGGGTCTGCTGAGTTTGGGTTACCTGCTCATCCAGCTGAATGTATTCAATATTATCGCGGTTATGGATGGTGGCAAGAGTGTCTTTAGCCAAAGCCATAAAGAACTTAGTCTTCTCAATATTCTGACCTCCGTCCCAGGTGTGCGGCCCATAAAGCATCGATAATCCCAAACACAATCTGACTAATATGAATCGCTCTGATTCGGTTAAAGGTTGTTTACTAAAAGCGGCATCTGGTTTTGTGCTGTCATAAACTTTTTCCCGGAAGAATTCTTGATACTTCACAGTCCCTCTAATATCAAATAAGCGGAGGAAAGAATCAAGAGGATCTTGAGCAGCGGTAGCAGCGGTGATAACCTCATCAACAACGAGATTGATCTCTGCGCCTGCTTCAACATCCTGGCTTTCCATGTCGAGCCAGCGGAAGGCTGTTAGATATGCTATCTCTGCCGCTGGTAAATCTTGTCGGCCGACAGCGGATGATTGGGAGAGGATATCACCGATGCCGATGTAAGCGGAGGCGATGATCTTGGCGTAATAGGCTTCTAAGACCAGGTCGGCTTCACTTAGCTGACCGATTAAGGATGTTAATACTGTAATTACCTTGCGGTAGAGTGCCAAGGCTTTCCCCGGGTTTTGCAACTGCCACTTATTAAGTTCGGCCATTTCAAAAACACCCTCGGCAATAAACTTCTGCCACTCCAGCGGCAGGTCGGGATGTTTTTCCAGAGTTTCCACAAAGGCCTCAAAGCGGCCCATGGCAACAGCTCCCCAGTATGTTGAGGAGATGGTGTCCCAGCTCTCCGGAATGATATTGAATTGGCTGATGCCGGTAACCCGGCCCATTATTTTTGCGGCGGTTAACTGGCTGCGTAGGAGATTCTCCCCTCTCAATTCGCCCGAAGCGACCGCTGTTTCCAGATGCTCCAAAGCGGTAAAAAGCATATCTTTATTATCGCCGCCAATAACATTAAAGATCTGCCCGACCCAAAAATCACCGGCTGCTTCAAAATCCTGTCGGCCGGAGAAAAAGATATCTTCCATCAGGGAGACCAGAGCCTGGCCCATAAGGAGGTTGGCCTCTTCTTCCCGATTCCCCTCGATCTCGGCTAACACTTTCTTTAAGGTGGGGAGGGCGACTGTTTCTACGGCTCGCCGGCAAATAACTAACTCATCTTCAATTTGGCTTAATCGGGTAATGTCTTCAGCCGAACGTTCTGCCTCTTTTTTGGCTAAGATCTCCTGTTTCTCTTTGACCAGCTCGCGGCGGCTGGCCAGAGAGGGGGCAACTGCCGAAAAGATACTTTCTCTCACATCTTTTGTGCCGGAAGTGTAATATGTTGAGATTAAGAACCCTTCCAGTGTGCGGGCCTGGATTAATAACAGCTTAACTTCTATCCGGTCCCGGGAGGTGAGATTTGGATTATGCACGATTTCCAACAGTCGGTCCTTGGCTGCCCGGATATTTACCAGCTCCTGAATATCATCATTGTTGGTGACCGAGGCTAAGGCCAGGTCGATCGATATCTCTACAATTTCAGCGCTTAGTTCCAGTTCTTTTATTTTTGAATCTTTGACTTCCGCAGTTATTTCCCGGGCCCACCTGATCGTGTCGGCGGCTTTCTTATCTGTTTTGCCGAACATTACCATCGCCACCTGTCCGTAACGGGCATAGAGCTGGGCCAGTTTGAGTTTGGCTTCGATCTTGGCTCGACCGGTATAGCGCAGAGATCCCTGAACTGCCGGCATCTCCTTTGCCAGGAGGTCATCCCACAAAATTTCCAATTCCCGTCTTAAATGCAAAGGTTCAAACTTCCCCTGCCAGAAGGTGGAGATTACTCTTAACTGGCCATCAGGGGCAAAGAATCGCTGCATTTTATCCGCTGCTTCGACAAAACGGATCAGGGCCAGGTTGCTTTGAGCTGCCAGCGCCAGTTCGCCGCGTTTAGTTTTGAGGACAAAAATAAACAGATGACGAGCCAGGTTGAGCATCGCATTTCCATTAATTGAAGTCTGTCCCTCAAGCTGGCGGTCGATAAAACCTTGCCGCATATAGTAACCGGCCAACTGCATAATAAATTGGATCCGGCTCCGTCCTTTTAATTTGCCGTGATAGGAGCCGACCAGGGCTGTAATTAGAGCATCTATCTCTTCTCTCTTTTCATTTTCGACATGCCTTATGCCGGCTAAAGTAGCCAGCAGGGATCTCCTTTTTGAAAGATCAGCCACCTGGGCGGTGATCTGATCAAACATGCTCGGTTTGCCTTTTTCGTCGGCTTTGAAAACCAGCAGATCGGCGTGCGGGTCGACAAAAAACTGGTGCCACGAAATGTCGTCCGGCCCAAAGGCGGCGATGATTTCAAATCGAGATACGCTGACCCCCTCTAATAACTTTTCTGGATCTTCCTTGGCCAGTCTGGCTAATTCGGCAAACTTATCTTTTGCTTTTGTTAATGGGGATTTAGTGTTATCGTCATCATCAGTATCAAGGGAAGTGTCAAGACGGGCTTCCATTTTTGTCGCGGCCGTAACAATTGCCTCTTTTTCTTTTGCCGGTTTAAGAAAACGGCCGGCCTTGATGGTCGGAATATCAATTAGAGCCATTTCTATTTCCTCGGATAATTCCTGGCCACCCGGTTGCAGTAATTCTGATGCGGCTGTATCTGCCTCCTGATAAATAGTTACTGCCTGGTCCAAAATCCGATCACTTAGCCGGCTATCCCGCTCGTCAGTTCCCGACAAATCGATGTAACCGGCAATATCGCGCATTAAAGAACCGATGTTTTTTACGGAATCGGCCAGAGCTTTTGTGCCGCGGACTCCGATCCCCGGTTTTACCAAGGAGGCTCCGTAAGCTGCCGGAGCAGGGGGGGCGGCTCTAAGTTTTGCCGCGTATTCAGCATATTCGGGGTAGGCCTCAAATTTCTTGGCCAGGGCTTCTAATACATCTTGCCGGCCGATGAAATGGGCTTGTGGTACCAGGACGTTGTCAATTTCTTCCGCTAACAAAAGTTTCTGGTCTTCTAATTTAGCCAGTTCGATGCCTGTATTTTGGACCATTTGCAGACCGGCTTCGGTTGTTACAACTGTTTGTTCTGCTTCGTCTTCCAGGACACTGTATAGATCGTTTTGAATATCACCGGTATCAGAAAATTGCTCACTAACATATGTGATAAACTCTGCCAGTGTCATTCTTTTCAGTGGGGAAGATTCCGATAATATGACTTGGATAATGCGCAGGTTTGTTTCTGCCTCCGCGAGTTCTCTCCTGATTGTTGCTTGGACTTCTGGCGGCGTAATTAGAGTCAGAACCTTTTCTTCTAAAGGCGGGATTTTGCCGACTAAAACACGATAGAGGTTGATGACCCGGGATTGAACGGAGGCCAAAAGGATCTTGAGCGAATTCTTCAAGGCATCATGTTGAGGAGCAAAAGTCCCGTCCAATCTCTTCTTTAAGGCCAACAGACGCTCTTCGGCCTTGAGCAGGAAAGTTAATTCGATGGTAGTCCCTCTGGCTTCATCGGCAATTTCTATTCCAGCCGGCAGACCCAATTTTAGTTCCGGCCAATCTCTTGCCGCGGCTGTCATAACAATTGTGGCAGCGGCCTGGTCAGAAGCAACAGATTGCAGAAAACCGGCCAGGGAGAACTCCGCGAAGAGGTTGAGAGGTTTGCCGTCTTTGTCTTGAAAAACGCTTAAAGCGCGTTTTAAATCCAGGAGCGGTTTGTCGTAGTTGCGCAGAGAGGCCTGGACTTCGGCGCGTAATTGCAAAGCGCTGGACAGGGCGTAATCTTCAAAGACCCCGTTGTTAGGCTGTCTGGTGACGGGGTCGCCGGCTGGTGTAGGTTTAAAGTCGTCATCAGTCGGTCGGGCTTTTTCAATTAAGGCGCTTAGAATTTCCAGAGCACCTGTTGGTGCTGACGGATTAGTTAAAAATGGTCGGTCAACTTCGGCTTCTGTCAGGTAGAACCGGAAAAGCAAAACTTTGGCCTGGGCGAGGCGGATGGAGCCGGATAATTTTTGGGCATGGGGCAGATCAGCAACTTCGCTTCTGGTGGCTAAAATAGCCAGCGCTTGTTCTGCTTCTGGGTCCAAAGTGCCGTGATATAGTGCTATCAGCGCTTCTTGTTGGGCCGCGTCGGTTACTTGGGTGCGAATTGCCGCTTCCACATCAATATCTTGGCGAAATCTTAAGTGTTCAGCGTCGGGGTCGGTAAAAATGTCGTCTAATTTTCTGGTTGATTTGAATAATTCTCCTAGTTTGAGTAAAGCTTTTTCTTTGCCAGTTGGCGGAGGGAGTTCCTTTAGGCGACGTTGGTTCATTTCAATGTATCTTTTAGCTAATTCCGGTTGGCGGAGTTTTTCAATTTCTTCCAAAGCACCAGGCTTAAATGTTAAATTCTTTGCTTTTGGATTAATAAATAAATGCTCAATTTCTGACCAGGGGAGATTAACTTGCCGCCGTAATTCATTTTTGTCAATTGTTTCCACGAATAATTCCGGAGCTGTGGCCGCCGCCACGCTTCTCTCAACAGTGTCGTAAGTCGGATCAAAGAGAGGGGCTAGAAGCCTGGCTGAATCATAAACTGAAGCCTCATCTTCGGCTGTATCGGCGGGTTTGCGGCGCAAGAGGGCGTCAACTAGATTTAATCTAAGCCAAATTGCAGCTTCGCCCCGAGCCTGGTGCGAAGACAAAAGACTGCTGGTGGTAGAAACTTGGGATGATTCCAAAAGCGCAATTGCTTGCAAGACATGAGCGCGTTGATCAGCATTGTTGGCCAGGCCGATGCCGGCGGTGAGTAACAGGTTGGAGCCGAGCAACAAAGAGCGGAGTAAAAAGTTATGACTAAGAATATCTGTGGCCAGCACCCGAGGGAATTGGAACTTTTCGTCATAGACGGCACCGACAGAATCGAAAATTGCCGGCGTCTTTTTTGTCAGATCATGGGCTGCCTGGAATTCCTGGCGGCTTCGGGCGCCGTTTGTGTACATAAAGTGAATGCCCAGCCGGTAATGAATGGAAGCTTTCATCTCCTCGGAGGAGAGCAGGGTGAGGAAGTCGCCGTAACTGCGGCTATGCCTGTTGGTCGGTACTCTGGCGTCACTGCGGTGCTCGCGGATAATGCTCCGAATTTTTGCCGGCTCATCGCCATACTTATCAACTAAGGTCTGTGATTCAGTTACAAGCTTGAGTGCCGCTTCCATTTTGTCGGCAAAATCAGGTGTGTTATAGCGGGTTTCCAGCAATATTAGTTGACCCTGCATCCGTTTGGTTTGAGCCAGGTAGCGATAAGCTTCACGGATGCGCATCGGGGTTCCTTTCCAGTACGGGTCATTAGTATTTAAGTTATAACCCTGGTCTGGAACACGGTCGTAAATATAGCCGGGGATCCAGCGTCTTTCTTCATCGCTGGTTAGACTGCGTCTTTGTTTCCGGCGCGCTTCATAGACTCGATCGGCAGTTCTAATATCACTCTCTTTGCGTGCTACTTCGGTCAGTTTTCCTCTGGCATAAGCAAGGTCTTCGCTCGGTTGCAGCTCCGGATCCATATCAGGATTGTTTACTCGCAATTCGTGTTGGGACAATAAGCATTCAGCTTCCAACAGCGGGTCTCCATATGGGGCAATGAGTTTTTTATAAACTTGTTTGAGTAATCTCATTCTGTCGGCCGCGCTAAAATCCTTTATGCTCGGATCAATGGTCACGCCAAAAACCGATTTGCTTGATCCGGCAAAAGTGAGTTCAAGAAAGTGACGCGACTGGGGATTGTCAATATCGCTGATCAGGATCAGAGCGAGCTTGGCCTGCCAGAATTTGACCCGCTTGATCATGCCCTCGATCTCGATATCTCTGACTTTTACGCCAGAAGCTTTGTATAAGTCCCTGATACTGGTGGCTGATGAGAATTGTGGCAGCAGGATTTGTAAATCACTTTCCATGCTCTCATCAGGATATAGCGAATATCCAATTTCTCTACCGATCAGCCAGGCGATGACTTTGGCTTCAAATTGCATAGCCGGGCTAGAAGAAGGGTGGCGGGCGATAATTTCCATGAATTTGTACTGGGCAAATTTTGAATTGTAGTATGAGTCGCTCCCCTCAGCCTCAAAAGGCATGCACTCGCGGTCTGCGTCAGGCAGGCTGCTTGGTGTGCAAATATACGGATTAAATGTTACGCTACTGTCCATAATAATAATTCCGAATACCCGGATAACCTCGATGCCCGGATATCCCTTCCTATATATATATCGGCTAAAAAGCGGCGAAATTTCAGCCTGTTTTCTTGTGACTTCTATTGTAAACCCAATATAATAATGCAAGTCTTGGGAGGGGAAATGCGTGGAAGGTGGGGAGGGGGTGAAATAATATAGCTTCTCTGGTATAAATAATTAAAATATGCCCCGATGTACTTCGGGGCAAGGAGTGTTTATACCA
>JBDRIF010000158.1:0-5070 GCA_043816125.1 bacterium | reverse complement strand
TTCTGTTACAACGACACTCGCCCCCATCCCCTTACAGCGCATAGCAAATCCCTTACCGCACCAGCCGTAACCGACTACAACAACAGTTTTGCCGGCAATTAAGAAATCGGTCGCTCGGATAATACCGTCAACTGTGCTCTGCCCTGTTCCATAACGATTATCAAACAGATTTTTCGTCTGCGCGTCATTAACGGCGATAACCGGAAAAGGCAACGCTCCATCTTTTTCCATTGCTTTCAAACGGATAACTCCGGTTGTCGTCTCTTCCATACTGCCGATAAGCTGCTGGGCAATTTGAGGGTAATTTTTTGAGATTTCGGAAACAAGGTCACAACCGTCGTCCATCGTAACAACCGGGGAATGTTCAACGGCAGTAATCAAATGTTTCTTATAGGTTTTATTATCTTCCCATTTGATCGCGTAGGTAGGGATGCCATAGTCATGGACCAAAGAAGCCGCGACATCATCTTGGGTTGAAAGAGGATTGGAGGCACAAAGAACTATGTCAGCGCCCCCAGCCTTTAGGGCTCGAACTAAGTTTGCTGTTTCCGCGGTAACATGAAGGCAAGCGCTCATTTTCAGCCCCTTAAGCACTTTATTCTTGCTGAATTTTTCCTTTACCTGAGCCAAAACCGGCATATCCCGCTCAGCCCACTCGATCCGTTTCTTACCTTTAGCAGCTAACCCTTTATCCTTGATATCTGATTTGACCATGTTAATCCCCCTTCAAAATATATTGAAGAAAAATTATAACATGATTATTAGACTGAAACAATGAGACTATTTATTCGACATTTACCCTAGCTGAAACCTCTATGCAGGCCCCAGTTTTATTATCACGCAAAATGAAAGTTGCTTGTCGCATCCCCTGGATTGGATTAGGAATCTCGAAGCGTTTGGAATAATATAATTGCTTTTCCATTGCTTCAACAGTACTAGGCATATCCTCACCTGTAATGACACTTCCACCAGTAATTAAAGCCACTTCCTGCAATGTTATTGAGCTATAACCTGTCAAAAACCCAGAATAGACTCCAACTTCTCTAATCCGATCCGGATTGTTTTCAACACGAAAACCTTTTGGCGCAGCCACAGTGATTTCGATCCCGTTGCCCAGACAAATATCAATAAAATCCGGCAACCAGCTTAAGTCCATTTGTTCCCACTCTCCATCGGTCACGACAACAATGCGATCCAAGTCTATCCGGCCAAAGGGATCCTTTGGCAGTTTCCCGCTTTTCATATCCTGATAGAGTCGATATAACGTCTGCCATCCAGGGGAGTTTCCTTCTGCTTTCAAACCTTCGATTTCCCTCCTGGCAGAAGCTTCTACCGCCGATTGGTCCGATCCACGCTGAGGACCAATTATGGTTGTCCCTGTTAAATTGACATAGGAGTGGTCCCCAAGCGGAAAAACAATTCCCGTTTCTGCCTGCAAAAAGGTATACACATCACGAGCCAAAACATGTACGTTGTCAATAAAAGCAACCATCGCCTGTTTAAATGACCCCAACGTACCATTCATGCTTCCGCTAGTGTCTATGACAAAAGCAACTTTTTCATCTTCTACTTTCTTGCCGGTATCATGGGCAACTAAAGGAACAGCTGTAGTGGCTATATCTAAATCGGTATCCAAAACCGTAAATCTGCTGGAATCAATCGTTACAGTTTCGCCTTGTTTCCCCAGTGATCCATTAGTATCAACTACCGTCAAATCACCTCTTAACTCTCCAAGTACTGGATCATACGACAAACTCGTAGTGCTTTGATATTGAGCAACTGGTCTATTGGCAATCGCCCCCGCAATTGGTGATTGTTGCTGCTCGCCCTGAATCACTTCAGTATGCAAAGCCTGACCAGCCGCATCTTGAATCGTAACCCGATATGAAATATCTTGCTGCGAAACAGGAATAACCACCCCTTTAAACTCCTCTGCAATATCCTGGGTTACAGCGGCCAGGTTTTTGTAATCAGCCGGCACCAGCTTAACATCATACTGGTCAGCATCCGGACGCTGGTTATATTCGTCAATCCAAGCCACCAATTCTGGATCATGCTTTTGGGCCACACTAACTATTCTGACCTTGAGTCCTTTGGTCCGGGCTAATTGCATCGTCTCTTCAAACATCTGCCGTCTCCCTTCCTCGGCTTTCCCTTTCCCTTTATCAGAAGTATCAGAAACACCATCGGTAAAAATAAATACCACCCCAGCGTCTTTAGACATCTTCGCCCCATTTAAAATATTGGTATATAAAAAGGTTGCACCACGTCCGCGCCCCCTGGGCAAACCGGCCAGAATCTCCCCGCTATTCTGCCATTGAACTGGGGCCGCTTCATCAACTTGCTTGCCACTACTTACTCCGACCATAGCCATCGGCACGCCATCCAAAGCATCAGCTACCAACCCCATGGCTTTATTTCTAATTCCGGCACTCCGACTCGACATGGAACCAGAGTGATCAACAACCAGAACCCCGCTACTCACAGTAGATCTCATTTTTTTGGAACTAAAAGCCCCCTTAACACTATCTAAGGGTTCAACAACTACTCGATAAGGAGGTTGTCCGCCTAGATCTCCTTCGGGCAATCGGACATCAACAACCCGCCTGTCTGAAACAGTCAAAGACCGGCCCCCATCGGTAGTAGTCTTATTTGAACCGGCCAGGTATAGTTGCGCCCGTAAATTGGTAACAGCTAGCTGATACATTGCGGAAAAGATTTCCTGGCGAAGCGCCGCCAATCTGGTAACTTCCTTCGTAAAGACATCTTTGTCTTTGATCCCGGTTACAGTTTCTCCCGCCATCGTCAGATCAAGGCCAACTATTTTTGCCTCCTCTCCTGAATCAGTCCCAATGCGACAGTTAACAGAAAAAACACCAACCTCAGTATTATCTGCATCATATATCACAAATTTCTTGCTCACCATTCCAGTTCTTTCATCAAACTGAAAATCCTGATCATATCTCCCCGATTGAGCATAGAGACCAAATTTTTCTGTCGAATATCCATCTGGCAGCGAAACGAGCAAATATAGCTCAGATCGAATTGACCTCTTGGCAGCTTCAACCAATAGACCTTGCGCATAAGACCTTGGAGTATCCCCATATCGACGCAATACTTGAGGGAACCGGCTTAAATCAGGATAGCCGGTTTCATCCAAAGGCACCTCTACCTGATTAAGCGTACAGGAACTAATCCTGCCATCATAATCAAAGTGCAAGGTCATTCTCCCTATAGCCCCGTAACTAATTTCCGGTTGATAGAAGGAAAGATGTATCACCCCGTCTCTTCTCTTCTCGGAATTTCCAAAATCTGCAACAAACCGTGCAAAGTCTTCTTCTTTCAGCACAAATCCATCAAAAACATCGCCAAACTGTAAATCATGTAAAAAGAGACTTTGTCTGTGAAGCCGCTGACTGATTTCGCTATGGTCAATTGTCTGATCATTATTTAAATCCCGCACCTGTCTAGCAACTGAAGGCAACTCGAAACCACCCACCTTTTTTGGCAAATGCTGTATTTCAGCAATTAATACTGTCAATTCCGCTCTATTTTTTGACAATTGTTCTGCATAATCACTATCTGCAGGATTGAGCTCTACCAGTCGATCAAGCATTTTTTTTAATTTGGGCTTATGTGATGGTGGCAGATTGTAATTATCTCTAACGCCAACGTCCATCAGCAAATCCAAAACATCGGTTCTCTGCTGATCGGTCATCCGGGAAAAGATTATTGCGGCTTCATTAGAGTTGTAGTCCCAGGTCGGATTCAAAACATCATTAAGGACTTGCGCCAATATTTGAGGATTATCTGGTTGAATTGTAAGACCATGCAAACTAACAGGGTCAAATTTTACTATGCCAAAATCGTCAGCATTCACGATGCTCGTTCCTCCAAAATGTTATTTATTAATCTGCAACTACAGGTATATTCGTTAAAAACCAGCAAAAACTTGCACCTGCCTGCCGGGACATAAGCAACGAAACTTGGTTGGTGACGGTTGCAAAAAAACCCATGATTATGCGACAAAACTAACGTTTTTTGGGAAGATTCGCATGTATGAAAACAAAACAGGCGAAATCTTCCTGCTGCCAAGGGAAAATAATTAATTTTGGCAGGCGTCGCAGACAATGTGTCCTGTGCCGTAAAACTTGGAGAATTAGAAGAAAAAAATGCGGTCGCAAACGAAAAAGGGTCACTTCCATTTTTGCGACTAAATACATTAGGCATGAAATCCCATCATTGTATGCCATGGGGAAGGCGATCAAAAAAGAAGGCTACTTAAAAGCACACCTACGCAGAAGTCTTGATCAGTTGCTTTTAACAACTCCATGGCCGGAAATTCCAAAACAAGAACCGCTAATTGTCATCGCTGATGCCATGATGCGCTCGATTAATCATGAAATGTATAGCATATATGTGATTCTTCTTCGTTCGATCAATTCGTCTGAAGCATGAGTAACTCCACCATTCATTCAAAAAGGAAGGGAATCGTGGCTTGGATGGCAAGAAGCCTTCGGACAGTTGCCTAAATCAACTATGGCCTCAATCTGTGCTCTTGTAGCCGATAAACATCAAGGGCTGAGGTCTGTCGCAAAACAAAATAACTGGATTTTTCAAGGATGCCATTTTCATGCTTTGGCTGGCCTTCAAGGGCGTTGGTCTAGAAGCAGGTGGAGCCATCGCAAAGAAATGGGAGAAAGAATTTTCAAGATTGCTACAAACATTCTAACGAATCCAAATGAGAAAATAGTAAAAAATCGATACATCCCAGCTTTGATAGAAATTAAAAAGAAAACAACCTCCTCAAGAGCAAAAACAATCTTGTCAGGTTTCATAAGAGATTATCAGTGCTATCGTGCTTATTTATATCACCAGGAGTTGCATCTCCCTAGAACAAGTAATGCTGCGGAATCTCTTAATAGTGGCTTCCAGGATTTATGTTTTCGCGCTAGAGGTTTCAGAACGATTCTATCTTTCACGAAATGGGTTCACGCCTTTCTGAAACAGAGGCAAAAAGTTAAATGCAATGGCTATTTACCAACCAAGTTTCCGTCCTAATACCCCTGC
>JBDRIF010000157.1:0-3584 GCA_043816125.1 bacterium | reverse complement strand
CCCCGGTGGGTTGTGGCGGGGCGGGGGGCCCCCACCCCCCCACGGCCACAGCTATGTCTTTTTCCGCCGCAAAGCCTGATGATGATTATGAATCAATTAAAGTAATGAATATCACTGAAAACCGCCAATATCAGGGAATTAGCAATATGTCGATTCCCATGACTTTGGACGGTGAGCGCAAATATGTAACAAGCATGACTCTGACAAAAGCGCCGCAAAAAATTTCAGGGAAATTAAATTATCTGGTCCCGCGCCTGATGAAAAAATTTGAATATTCTTTTAATTTCGCCGCGTGGAAAAATATTGAAGACGTTGATCCGGAATCCGGAGAATTCCAATTGGAAGGCCTCCCTTTTGGCGAGGGCCAAAATGTCCTGGCGGTGCGCGCCGTGAACGCTGTCAGCGTCTCGTCGCACCAAATATTAAAAATAATCGTTAACACCATGCCGCAATTTGTCGGCAATCCGAGTCCCGAAGCCAATGCCCACACAAACGATGTTTATCAAACTATCAGCGCTACAGCCTCCAAGGCAAAATTTATTGATGATCTAACAGAAAGGATCCGGGTCACTTCTTTTCTGGTTGATGGAGAGGAGAAACTTCCAAATATTACAGTTACATCAGCAGAAGGGACGTATACCTTTGAGGCAAAAGCGGAATGGATCCCTCAGGAGGCTTTGGCTGATGGCCAGCACAGTGTTTCTATTGCTTTTAACAGTAATGTCGGGGTCTCGCACGCGCTTTGGAACTTTTATGTCGACACAACTGCGCCAACCATCAGCATAGCAACGCTAGAGGCCTATTCTCCCCGGGCGCCAAATGATCAAAATCTGAACATCAAGTTCACTACCGCTGATAATCTCTCTCAATTCCTCAAGAATATTTCTATCCGTGTCTATCAAGGAACAGAACCGAACGAAGATACAAACTTTATTGCCGAAATCGACCAGCTCGATAGTCAAGCCGTTGGTGAACACTTTGTTAACTGGGATGGCAAAAAAGCTGACGGTGAATTTGTCCGTGACGGGATTTATACTATCAGAATCAAGGCTTTTGATAATGCCGGCAATTGGACGGCTGAAGCTGTTCAAGTGAACATCGATGCGACCTCTCCCGACATTCTTGAGACAAATATTTCTCCTCTCCCTTTTAACAGTGCGGAACAGACTCTAGGTTTTGTTGGTAAATTCTCTGAACCGAGTTCAGTAATTCTTAAATTGACCAGGCAATCGGATGGCCAGATTAGTTCCTTTGTAACGCAGTCGAGTGAGCTTGACAGTAATGGTGTTGCAACGGCAGCGTACAATTGGACCTTTGACAGCGCATTTGTTCCCAATCTTGAAGATGGGACTTATACATTGGAAGTCGTGGCCGGAGATGAAGCAGGGAACGAGAGTTCCCTGACTTATCCTGCCCCAATAATAATTGACCGGACTCCGCCTGTTATCTATTCACAGATGGCCGATCCATATGTGCTGGCCAATAGCGGCGCAAATGCATATAGCACAACCTTGCGTTATCAATTATCGGAATCAAATGATGCGGCCGAGAATAGACAAGAATCAGGCTCAATAGCTGTTCAGATCAAATTGTTCAATGAAAATACTGGGGATGAAGTGAGGTCTGAAAATGTTAACGGCTCCCTTGAAGATGATAATGCCTTTTTCTGGGATGCGTCCAGCGCTTCAATTGCTAAAGGGGCTTATAAGTTCCAAATCACGGCTACAGACCAGTCGGGTAATTCCTCGATCGCCTACGCGACTTGTGTTAAAGATGGGATCGCCCCGACCATTTCATATCCGCCCGAAAATCAATCTTTAGCCGGCACCATTACTATCCGCGGGACAGCCATGGACCCGGATTGGACAAACAGTCTAAAGTTTAAACAATACTATGTTTTTTACAAAAAGGGAGTCTCCCCTCTCCCTCAGGGAGAGGGGTTGGGGGTGAGGGCGTTAGAGAGCGCCGAATGGAAAACCGAACTAATTGAGGTGCCGGAGATCTATCGAAATCCAGCCTCTGCCGAAAGAAATGTTTCTATCCGTCCAGTTCAGAACGATGCGACGATAGCATATTTTCATGGCCAATCATTATCAGGTGTCTATACTGTTCTTGTGATAGCCGAAGAAGAGGGCGGGGCAAAGTTTGCTTCTGCAAGGACAATTACGATAGATAATGAGAGGCTGGCTGCACTTGATAACAGTGCCAATCCTGTTGTTTCGCTCCATGATCTTCCCGAAGAAATCACTTTTAATGGCTCAAATAGTTTGCCGGTCGGCTTTGACTTTGGCGGGAAGGACCTAAATGCCTATCTGGAGATCTTTAAACTAAACGATTCCGGAACAAAAGAAACAGCTTATTATAAATACTTTCCGGATCTCTCAATTGATTATTACAGCGGCCAGCCGCTTTATGAATCTGGAAATGAGATGGGCTATTTTGTCTGGCAAGACGATAATGGTTGGCATGTTAGATGGAATGGGGAACAAGGTCAAGGACACCGCTTTAGCGGGGCACTGGTAGCTGCCGGAGAGATAACCGACTTTTCTCCTATCGGGAGCGGGATCAAACAAATTGCTACGATTGTTAACTGGGACAGAACAATGACAGGCGGAGAGGGAGGATTTGATTTTAAAACAAGTTCGACTTCATTGATCATTACTTCTTCGCTTGATGATGACCCGGCAACATATGAAGACGATTTTGAGTCATCTGTTGTTCCATATTTTGGTCTGGCCAAATATCAACCTGCTGAGACACCGGTGATATTATCGGGAATATCTGAGCATCCGGGAATAACCCGGCAGACAATAAGTTGGGAGGGGAAGACCGAATCCAAAGCCTTTGTTGATAGCGGTAATTATTTGATTAGAGTTAGAGCGGAAGGGGCAGATGGAAAAGGCTTAACTCAGATCGAAAAACAGATCAAGGTGACCACCCCTTTCATTCTGAATAACGTGCAATTAAGCAGTAGTTCCTTTGATCCGTTGGGATTACCGGATCGAGCAACTGTTTCTTACAACATCAGCAAGGATGCTCACGTAAAACTAAAGGTTTATAAGCCGGGGATGTCAGAGCCTCTCGCAGTTATTGATGAGGGGATCCAGCTCGGTCGAACAAATGTTAATTTTCCGCTCTCAATTTCCTGGCGTGGAAATTATCCTGATAAAGAAGGGACACAAATTGCGACTCAGGGTAATTACTCCCTTAAATTAGTTGCCACCCCGACAGATGGTTCCCCGGCTATTGAGAGAGACATTTCTCCCAGTGTTAGCCTCAACAATATCGGCACTTCTGCTCAGGTAATACTGGATCCCATTGGGGAGGAGGTCTTATTTAATGGGCAAACTATACGGGCAGCCGAAGGGTCATCTCAATATCTTTGGGAGGCCAGAGCGGAAGGGACTTATTATCCTCCCCTTGATTACAGCTATACTTTAGGTTTGCAAGGCCAGCAAAAAGCCAAAATCTATCCCTATGTGCCGTTTGCCGGAATGCTGCACCGCAGTTTTGATAAGGTTGATGTAAAATTTAAGATTTATCTGAATGTTTCCTATTATGATCGGAAGAAAAACTGGGGATTG
>JBDRIF010000156.1:0-2227 GCA_043816125.1 bacterium | reverse complement strand
GCGCGGATCCAAAAAGCTTGCAGTCCGAATATTTTTGCGATATCATTTTTCATGTGGTAGGTCCCTCACTTTTTTGCTAAAGATAAGGTAAACCTACCACATTTTTATCTATTTATTGGCACACTCTTTGCTATAGAGCCACATATTTATTGACATCTAAAATCTTCAGTGCGAGAATATTCTCGGAGGTGTCGATATGCTAAAGAAAATTGGTTACGGTCTGGTGATCTGGGTGGTCCCTTTTGTCTCCGCGATCCCGTTGATGGGTTTAATGACGAGTGATCCGATATTCTTTAAAACGTTGATGCTGGTAATCGGTGGGGTGGTCGGTTCGATCTGCACCGTCCTTTATTTTGGCAAAGTCAGCGGTAATTATATAAATGAGGGGATCGTTCTCGGGATAACCTGGTTGTTAGTCAACTGGCTGTTGGACTATTTTCTCCTCCTGCCGCTTAGCAAAATGTCTATCGATCGGTACTTTATGGAAATTGGCTTGAGATACTTGCCGATGCCGATGACGACGATAGTTGTCGGGTATGTACTGGCGAAAAGAAAAGCTTAATTAGGCCCCGACCAGATAAATTGTTTTAACTTGCGATAAGCGGGCTTTTGCTTGAGCCCCCCTTTGGGGCCGGCATGAGAGCCGCCGGTAATCACGGCTTGATATGCTTTCTCCGGAGTGAAACCTTTTTCTTCCACTAGATAGCGGCCAATTACCGCTCCGGTCGATTCTTGAGATGGTCGGCAGTGGTTAATAATAGCAATAATCTCAGATATATTGAAATTATCTGCTGTTTTTCTCGATAATATTATAGTCGGATCGTGAGGAGGAAAGAAAAATATGAGAACAATAAGATTAAGTTTAGACCCATGGTTCAACGCCGCCGCGAATCAGCCTAAACCGGCTCCTAAAGTAAAAAAAGGGGAAAGCAATGGTCCTTTGCGTGTTGTTACGCAAGCTGAAATTCGCTTGTTAATGGCTCTGGCTGCAGACTGTATTAGGTTCGGCATTATGCGTCAGGACCTGGCCGAGCAGCTGGGTTGGAATGAGAAAAAGCTGCCACTCGAAGTTCTTGGCTCCGTGCTTTATGAGGCGATGGACTGTGTCACTGATAAAGGGGAGATGTTTGATGTCCCGGCTGGCCATCAGGCTTTGGATGTTACGCAAAAGGGGTGGGGGAGTGAGATTGAAAGAATTACTTTGGGCTTGGTTGTTTGGGAAAACGGTCAGTTTCGTCTTGTGCCAGAGAATCTTCGTCCTTGGCTTACCACGGAAATACTGGAAACCCTTTGGCAAAAATCACCTTGGGATACCGAAGCCCAATTAGACCACTATTTTCGTACGTATGAGCCGACCGCCTTATAAATAGTTGACGGCGGAAACATGGTTCGTTGTTGGTTAAGAGAAAGTCTTAGTTTGGACCGTCCCAGATAAATTGTTTTAACTTGCGATAAGCGGGCTTTTGCTTGAGCCCCCCTTTGGGGCCGGCATGAGAGCCGCCGGCAATCACGGCTTGATATGCTTTCTCCGGCGGAAAGCCTTTTTCTTCAACCAGGAAGCGACCGAGAACCGCTCCGGTCCGATCGGCCCCCCATTTACAATGAATGTAGACATGCTCTTTCATCGCCTCCTTGATCTGTTGCCATTCTGATGCCGTTGGGACTTTGTCGGCGTGCATCGGTATGTGCAAGCGGATTAGGCCGGCTTCGGCCAAAAGTCTTTCATACCGTTTTTGGATCCAGCCGGTGTTTTCCAGGTCGATTATAGTTTTTACCCCCTGGCTTTTTAGATAATCGAGAATGGCTAAAACTTGTTCGTCACTGTTGCGGAACCAGGCCGGTTTTAGCGGATGGCCGCCGGCATGAATCGTCTTGTCTATTACTCGGTAGTTGTAGGGGAGGGGTTCAGTGGCCCCGGCCTGACCAGTGCAAATAAGCAATAAACATACTATAATGAATTGTCGTAGCATCTGGCCTCATGATAACACAGTGGATAAACCATGAAAATATTGATCGCATTGCTTTTAGTAACAGTTTTGACCGTCCCCAGTTTTGCCTTTGAGGTTCAGCCGGATAAAGTGATGCATTTTTTGGCCGGTGGATTTGTGGCCGGAGTTTCGTTGAAACACGGCGCTTCGCCGACGGGGATGGTCATCAATGCGGCTCTAGTGGGAGCAGGGAAAGAGAGTTTTGACTATTGGCAGAAGGAAGAATGGGACAATTTTGA
>JBDRIF010000155.1:0-15661 GCA_043816125.1 bacterium | reverse complement strand
GATGCGACCCATTCACCAGTTTTTAATCAGCTGGAGGGGTTTTTGGTTGATAAGAATGTCACTTTTGGTGACCTCAAAGGGACATTAACCGAGTTTCTCCGTCAGATGTTTGGCAAAAATAAGAATGTCCGTTTTCGCCCGAGCTTTTTCCCTTTTACCGAGCCATCGGCCGAAGTCGATGTCGAGTGTATTATGTGTAATGGAAACGGCTGCCGGATGTGTAAAGGGACCGGTTGGCTCGAAATTCTTGGTTCGGGGATGATCGATCCGAATGTTTTTAAAGCTGTTAAGATTGATTCGGAAAAATATAGTGGCTTTGCTTTTGGGATGGGGATTGAGAGGATCGCGATGCTCAAGTTTGGAGTGGATAACATTCGTCTCTTCTTTGAAAATGATCTAAGATTTTTGGAGCAATTTTAATGAAAGTTCCTTTAGAGTGGCTTAAGGAATTAGTAAACATCAAGATGACCGCTAGTCAGCTGGCCAAGACGCTGACAATGGGTGGATTGGAAACAACGGTTGACGGTGATGCTTTGGAAGTAGATATTCTGCCGAACCGGGCGGATTGCTGGTCCATCCTCGGGATTGCCAGGGAAGTTGCCGCGTTGACTAAAACCAAACTCGGTCAGCGAAAAATCAAGGCCTATAGGCCTATAGGCCCAAAGGCCTCTGGGATCAAAGTAATTGTAAAAGACAAGAAAAAATGTCCACGTTACATGGCGCGGGTGATTGAGAATGTTAAGATTAAAGATTCTCCTGAATGGTTGAAAAAGCGGTTGGAATCGGCCGGGGTTCGATCAATTAATAATGTTGTCGATGTGACCAACTACCTGCTGCTCGAAGTCGGTCAGCCGATGCACGCGTTTGATGCCCGCTTGATTTCCGGCCGAAAGATTATTGTCCGCAGGGCTGAACCGGGAGAAAAAATTACTACTTTAGACGGGGGCCAGCATGAATTGCAGGGAGATATGCTGGTGATTGCCGATGCGGATAAGGCGATCGCGGTGGCGGGGGTGATGGGGGCAGCGAATACAGAAGTTAGCCAGGATACTAAGACTGTTATTTTGGAATCCGCATATTTTGATAGGGTCTCTGTTCATCGAACTTCCAGCAACTTAAAAATCAGAACTGAATCGTCAATTCGTTTTGGTCACGGGGTCGACTGGGAGATGGTGGCCGAAGCTCTCGATCGGGCGGCTGATATGATTGCCAAACTTAGCGGAGGTTCTGTTCTGAAGGGGAAGGTCGATGTTAAAGCTGCTCCAAAGAAACCTCAAAAAGTCGCTTTTCGTCCGGCGCGGGCCAATCAAATTCTCGGTACCGATATTTCCCCGGTAGAAATGAAGAGTTTACTAAAACGTTTGGGTTTTGGGGTTAGTGGTACAACAGTGACAATTCCTCTCTGGCGGGCTCATGATGTTGAACGTGAAGCTGACATTGTTGAAGAGATTGCCAGACTTTACGGTTATCATAATATTGAAACAACAATGCCGCGCTCTTCTTTTCCTGGACAGGCAATCGATAAGACCGATCTTTTTCATAATCAAGTTAGGCAGATCTTGGCCGGTTGCGGCTTAACAGAAACGCAGACCTTTACATTGGTCGGCCCAAAAGATTTTGAACGAATTGGAAGTAAGGTGGAAAATGCCTTGCCGGTAGCTAACCCGATGACGATCGAAGAGGGTTTTATGCGGACCAAGTTGATCCCGAGTCTTCTCAACGTACTCCAGCATAATCTCAATCGGCAGATGGAAAATGTCTATGTTTTTGAGATCGGCAAAGTATTTATCCCTGGCCTAAAGAAGCTACCGCAGGAGAAATGGATGTTGGCCGCGGCGATCACCGGTTCCCCTTTTATGAGCGCTTTGGATAAGGGGAAGGCCGACTATTTATATCTAAAAGGTATTTTGGACAATTTAATGGACTCTTTGGGGATCGAAGGTTTTCGTTTTGTGGAGGCAGATGACAAAGATAAATTATTGCAACCGGCGAAAGGGGCTCATATTCCTGGAGTTGGGATTATCGGCCAACTTCATCCGGATGTGGCCCGCAACTATGGGTTTGACCAGCCGGTCTGTTTTTTTGAACTTGATCTCGAGGCACTGTTGTCCAGGGCGAGTAAGCAGAAAAAATATAAGCCGCTCCCGAAATTCCCTTCTGTTGCTCGGGATATCTCTTTGTTTGTGCCGCAAAATATTGAACATCAGATGATAATTGATGTGATTAGGAAGATCGGCGGCGAATTAGTGGAAAATGTCTTCTTGTTTGATAAATTTAAGGATAGCCAGGCTTATCGGATTATCTATCGAAGACCGCAGAGGACTTTAACTGATGAAGAGGTTAATTCGATTCATAATGAGATTAGTCGAAATTTGGAGTCGAAGTTAAACGTTCGAGTGAGGTAGCAATGTCTGAACCGACCCCCATGTTAAAACAATATCTCTCCATCAAAGAGAAGCATAAGGATGCTATTCTCTTCTTCCGCCTCGGTGATTTCTATGAAATGTTCTTTGATGATGCAAGATTGGCCTCTCGTGAGCTTGATCTGGTTCTGACCGGCAGAGGGCAGGAAGAGAACCGGATGCCGATGTGCGGGATCCCTTATCACGCTTCGCAAAACTATATTGCCCGTTTGATTGAAAAAGGGTACAAGATCGCTATTTGCGAACAAGTGGAAGATCCAAAGGATGCTAAGGGGATCGTTAAGCGGGAAGTTATTCGTATAGTCACCCCGGGGACATTGATCGAAGCGAATTTGCTGACAGAAAAGTCGAACAATTATTTGTTGGCGATTACGAAGGAAAAATCGAAGTTCGGCCTGGCTTATGTTGATGCGTCAACCGGCGAGTTCAATGTTACTCAACTGGAAGATGAATTGAAGCTGGCCGATGAGATCAATAGGATCGGGCCGGCGGAAATGTTGATTTCTGACCTTATTGATACTGAGACTCAGTCTCAAATATCCAGGACCCCTTTTAAAGATATCTATGACCAAGAGGCGGCCGAAGAAAAACTCAAAGAATTCT
This sequence comes from bacterium, assembly GCA_043816125.1. Lineage (GTDB taxonomy): Bacteria > Margulisbacteria > WOR-1 > O2-12-FULL-45-9 > O2-12-FULL-45-9 > JBDRIF01. The sequence continues at coordinate 12,635 of JBDRIF010000155.1, read as the reverse complement.
TTAAAGTAGCAACTTTAGAATCGTTCGGTCTCGATTCAGTCAAAGCAGGCTGGGGGGCGGCTTGCGCGATTCTGGACTATTTAAAAGAGACGCAGAAATCGAGTTTAGATCATATTACATCCATCAAGGCCTATCATCCGACAGAATTTATGTTTATCGATGCGGCTACTCGAAGAAACCTGGAATTAGTTCAAACCATCCGGGACAAATCTTTCCGCGGTAGTTTGCTTTGGGTTTTGGATCGGACGAAGACTTCGATGGGAGGAAGAATGCTTAAGCAATGGTTACTGCAGCCTTTGCTTGATGCGGAGAAGATTAATCAACGTCTAGACGCAGTTGAGGAACTGTTCGGGAGTGCGATGCTTCGAGCTGAATTAGTTCGAGGGGTTAGTGATATAGCAGATATAGAGAGGGCAATTGGCCGAATTGCGGCGGCTTCGGCGAATGCGAAAGACTTGATTGCTTTGAAGGAATCTCTGAAGAAAATGCCTGGGCTCAAAAAAATCCTAAAAAATGTTCAGGCGGATTTGCTTAAGCAGACTCTGGAAACCGCGCACTTAAGTACGCGGTTTCCATTGGTCGATCTGCTCAGCAACTCAATTATTGAAGATCCTCCGTTTACGATTAAGGATGGCGGGTTAATAAAAGATGGTTTTAGCCCGGAGTTGGATGAGATTAAAAAGGCGGCCAGGGAGGGGAAAGACTGGATTGCTCAACTAGAACACGAAGAGCGTAAGAGGACTGGTATTAAATCGTTAAAAGTCGGTTTTACCAGAGTTTTTGGCTACTATATTGAGGTGACCAAAGCCAATGCCTCTCAAGTGCCTGATAATTATATTCGCAAACAAACATTAGTTAACTGTGAAAGATATATTACGCCGGAATTAAAAGACAAAGAATCGATGATTTTAAATGCTGATTCTCGATTGAAGGAGATGGAATACAAAGTATTTTGTGATGTCCGTTCTGAGGTTGCCAAGCATACTAGGGAACTGCAGCATTTGGCTAATGTGTTAGCGCAATTGGATGTTTTACTAGGTCTGGCCGAAGTCGCTGTTGAAAACCACTACTGTAGACCCAAAATACTCCGAACTCCGAACTCATTACTCATTACTGATTCAAGGCATCCGGTTGTTGAAAAAACCATTGGTGAATATAAATTTGTGCCGAATAATGTGGAGATAAAGGATGATAGCAGGTTCTTGTTGATAACAGGGCCAAATATGGCGGGAAAATCCACTTACATGCGTCAGGTTGCTTTAACTAGCTTGCTGGCCCAAATCGGATCGTTTGTTCCAGCCAAGTCGGCGGAAGTTTGTTTAGTCGATCGAATTTTTACCCGCATTGGTGCCATGGATGATATCTTCTCCGGCCAATCGACTTTTATGATGGAGATGACTGAAACTGCGAACATTATGCATAATGCCACGGAGAGAAGTTTGATCATTCTGGACGAAATAGGCCGGGGGACGGCGACTTTTGATGGGATGTCGATTGCTGCGGCAGTGGCGGAATATATTCATACCAAGATTAAAGCCAAGACTCTGTTTGCTACTCACTATCACGAAATAACTCAATTAGCTGACAAGCATGATGGGATGAAGAATCTAAATGTTTTGGTCAAGCAAAAAGGTGATGATATTACTTTTCTTCATAAGATTGCCGAAGGCCCGGCGGATGCTTCCTACGGAATTCAAGTTGCTAAATTAGCCGGGTTTCCTGCGGAAGTGGTTAAACGGGCTAAGGAAGTATATGAAAGGTTGGAGATGGTGGAGAATGATTTGGGGGAAACTTCCAACCGAAAACTTCAAACCTCAAAACAATTGCCAAATCGAAAATCCCAAACTTCAAACCGCGACCAAGTCAGTTTGTTTTAGGCTGCCAATTCTGCCAAGGCTTGTCTAAAAACTCTTCTTGCCTCCTGGGCTTCTTCGGAACCCTGAATATCTTCCTCAAAAATTGTTTCAGTGACACCTGGCCGGAGCAGCGAAGTGAGATAATGAGTTAAATTTTCTCTTTCAGGTCTGTTGGGTTTGATTGTCTCCAGGTCAGACCGGCAGATGTCCAATAAGTCAGATAAAATCAAATCACCAAAACGGCTTATTGGCATGAGTATAGTGGTCGGTTGGGTCAGAAAATATTTGAATTTGGTTAAGGCTGCTTCTAACCGGTTACGATACTCAACAGCCTCTGGCAGTGCTTGATCTAATAATGTTTCAATCCTGGCTGCGATATTTTTTATGTCATACCAGATAACAATACTGACGTCATCATCATTAGCTCTGATTAATTGCATACATTGTTCCGCGATGTCAGCCAATCGTGGAACAGAAAATGTTTCATAATCAGTTCTGGCCAGATAGGGGAGGATGATTCGTCTTTCGATCGCCTCCAATGTTTCCGCAAATATCGGCTCGTTATGACGTTCGTTGGTCAGCAGGAAGCGTAATCTGCGGCCGAGCCCCATTGTGGCGACCAGATTTGCAGTGTCTAAAGGTTCGCCGGTTTCCAGGGCCGCTTTTGTTGCTTCGCAGACTCTTTTCATAACGTCAATATTTGCTTTAGCAAAAGGATTGTTGTCCGGTTGGCGGTAAGGTTCGCGTTCACTTGGTGGGATCCATTGGCCATCTTGGAATACTTCGGGGTTGGCAGCACTTACTGTTGTGGGAGCAGGTTTCTCTAATCTGCTTCTAATTATTTCCATTGTTTCACTAAATAAACCGGTTTGAATTTGTCCGTAGCGTGCGGCTCTGTCTGGTGGCGAAAGCTCGATCACATAGGCTAGCCAGGCAGCTAACTCAGGGAGATGTTCTTCACTGGTCATTGGGGTGGTTTGTTCATCCGGAACTTCTTTGCAAGCAGCTATTATATCTTCGAGACTTGCATCTCTGTAACGATTGTTTTTTAATTCTTCTGGCAAAGTTATTTCTTGTTCAGGCTGTGCCTCATTGCCAATCTCCAATCTCTTTTCTAATATTTGCAGCATATCAACTAAGAATTTAAATTGATCCTGTCTAATGTCCGTCCATTCAGCTTCCAAGCGACCAAATTGCATCAGCCAGCGTAAGCGGAAAGTCATTGCTCTATAGTTATCTCTGTTTGACTTAACGATCCAGGTGGCATCAAGTCCATCCTGTTGATCCTCTCGAAGATTAACGAAAATTCGTTGAGCGCGTATTTCTGCGGAAGGCATTACATAATCAACTTGCCTGGTCCAGGGAGGAAGCCAGGTGGAACCTTCTGAAACTTCAAATGGTTCTATTTCCAAACTCTTTTCAATCTTTTCCAGGGCGAAGCCTAGGACCGGGTGTGTGGGGACTGCTTGTTCCCCATATCTTCTGGCCAGACGAGTTTCATTCTGCAGCAGCCAGCGGAGGTAGTGCGCCAATTCTGTCAGATTTTCTCTTTCATACTCACCTGGAGCAGATTGTGCCAGACGAGCTTCAATATTGCGGCAGCGCTCTTTTAATCTGTTATAGGTTGTGTACACAGTGTTTATGGCCGGATAATTATATGTAATTCCTCGCTCATTAAGAGGAATAAATTCACCTCTTAGGTTATGTGTTTTATGTTGTGCAGGGGTGTCCTCTTCGGTTCTAGTGCTAGTCGTTTGCAGCCCTGCTTTGTTGCGGATCTTTTCTGCTCTGGGTCCCAGAGCGGCAAAGCCTGAGGTCTCTGCATTTATGCCTGAGCTGACAACATCATACCAGGCTTGAGCGTCGGCAATTACTTCAGGCGGAACTGTGAAACTGGCCAGTTTTTGAATTAGCTGTTTGCCGGCACGCATCAGAGCTTCAGCGGATAATCCTTCATATGCTGACGTTGCAGGCGTGATCTCTGCCGGTTGTCTGGGCGGACTAATCGGACGACTAGCCGCACTTTGTTGCCCAAACATAGTGACTCTAATATGCGGGTGGATATTGTTTTCCAGAAAATCTCTGACATCCTCATCTGAACTGTCGGTTGCGCGTTCAAACCAATGTTCCAGGTCTTCAGCCCTGGCTCCTGACATAAAAACAACTTCCTGTACACCAAGACGTCTTAAGCGGTCGGAGAGGGCGTCATTTTGGCCTTGCGCGTGCTTTGCCTCGATGATATTAGTTCTTTCGTCAGTTTCTACCGTGATCCGAAAAGTCCAGTTCCTTCCGCTTTGAATCGGTTTTAGCTTGATAGTCCAACCGCGTCTTAAATAATTGGCTGCTTGCTCAATGAATCCTTGATAACGTTCTCTTCCTTCAAGCGTGCGACTTAAGGGGAGATGTAATTGTATCCTCATGACATCTTTTCTTCGGGGTTAAATTAGGGAAATTTCAGGCTAAATTAAAGATAATGGGAAATATCTTGCCAGTCCTTAACCCTAATAATATTGCCTTTTGATGGTGTTTTCTGATTCCAAGGTCGATCAAAGAGGAATACTTTCTTCGAGTGATCAGCTAAGACTTCACACTCATGAAAATTATCTTCAATAAATAGATCGGTTTCTCCTGTTTTCTTGAATTTGGTAGTTTCCTTGGCATGATGGAGTTCATGATATGGTATCTGGTGTTTTGCCAGCCAGTCTTTAGTCTGGCGGTTGAACATCTTGAAGCGGCTGGTGACTAAAATTATTTGGTGCTCTTTGGCCCACTCCTGGATCGTCTCTCTGGCCCCCTCGATCAAGTTGACTCCTAACATAACCTTTTCCCGCCAGGCTTTGAAGAAATAGGCGTACATCAACATTTTTCTTTTTTGCATGATTTGAACAACGTCTTGAGAAGGAACTTCGTGTTTAAGGAACTTGTGGAAGAACCCGGAGAGGTCATTGTAGGTGTCCGCAATCACGTTGTCGATATCGATGCCGATACGCATATATCTATTTTATCACCCTTTATAATGTTTTGTGATATAATTTAATTCAGAGGTGAAAGAGCATGTCAGTGTTCGAAAGAGGAAGAAAAATTTATAAGAGGTTAAGGCTGAAATTGGAAAAAAAATACAAAGGGAAGATATTGGCTATCGAGCCGGATTCCGGAGGCTACGTAATCGGGAAGGATGAGCTGGACGCCGCCCTGAAAGCCCAGCATATGTTCCCCGGCAAGATTTTTGATTTTTTCCGCATTGGCTTTGCTGCTGTCCATAAATTTCGACGCAAAACATGAAAGGCGCAGTTAACTCCAATTTTGAACCTGTTATTAAAATAGGGATTGTTTTTGGCGGCAAGGTAAAATATTTTGATGCGATTATTGACACGGGATTCAACGGTTTTATTAGTATCCCCCATAAGCTAATTCAGCGGACTTCGTGGCAGTTTATCGGTTATGAGGCATATGAGTTAGCCAGCGGCGAGATCGTTAAGGATAAAGTGTATCTTGGAGACATAGTTTTTGGGAAAAAAAGAAAATATACCTATGTCTTGTCAAATCGGACCGAGGATATCCTTATTGGGACTAAGCTCTTTACTAATAAAACTTTAGTAATAAATTTTAGAACTAAGAAAGTTACCGTAGAGGATGGGGAATTATGAAAATTTTACTTGCCGGTTACAACGTTGACACTGAAGTCTTGGAAGACCTTAAAAAGACTAGTCATCCGCGTGAAGATGTTACGCCGGAAACCCTGTCTGCTTCTTATGCTCGTATTTCTCGAGACCCTCGTCCGATCGATGAATTGCGTAAAGTTGCCCGCGAAGAGGTGACTAAAGCACGCAGTTCCAACTCTGCCATCATTTTTAAAATGGGGCACCATTCGATTGCCGAACATGCTGTTTTTAATTTTGATCTGATCGGGATCTCCCGCTTGGCGATGGAAGAGCTGGAGAAGTTTCGTCTTTCGGCGTATACGGAGAAATCTCAACGCTATCAGACTCTTGAAGATGATTTTCTGGTGCCGGAAGAAATTAAAGGTGGTCAGTTCGAGAAGGCTTTTGTTCGAGCTGTTCGAGAACAAAACGCTTTTTATCATGAGATGGTAAAAGAGGGGATTGAGCCGGAAGATGCTCGATATATTACTTCGTTGGCAACAAATGGTCAGGTCGGTTTGACTATCAACGCCAGGAATTTGGAATTCCTTTTCCGCCGGTTTGCATCCAATCCTCTGGCCGAAGTTCGTCAGATCGGTCAGGAGATGTTTAAACTTGTTCATTCCATTGCTCCTTCGATCATCCTTTTTACCGAGGCGAATGATTTTGATCAGAAGACTTTTGGGGAGATGCAAAAGAGTCTAAAAGAGTCAAAAAGTGCAATAAGTGATGGAAAAGTGAAAAAAGGGAGAGAAGTGAGTTTAGAAGCGCATACGAAAAATGCTGATGAGACTCTCATTGCTACTTTATTGCATTCATCCAGCAACCAGCCATTTAAGAAATGTTTACAAGCGGCTAAGAAGATGGAGGAGGAAGAAAAGAAAGAATTAGTGAAAGCTTCTTTTAAATACGCGGAATTCTATGATCGGCCGATCAGGGAATTTGAATATGCCGATCTGACATTTAATTTGTCTATTTCCGCGGCTTGCTTTGGTCAGTTAAAGCGACATCGGATGGCCTCGATCACAACTCAAGCATATGATCCTGCGCTGGGGATAACGATCCCTGAAGCAATAGTAAAAAAAGGATTGGATAAGAAGTTTAAACGGATTGTAAATGCGACTAACAAGGTTTTTGCGCAGATAGGCAGTCAATACATCTTAACCAACGCGCATCGCCGCCGAGTATTGCTCAAAGTTAACGCCCGCGAGCTTTATCATATCTCCCGCCTGAGAGAAGATGCTCATGCTCAGTGGGATATTCAACAAATCTCCAGAGAAATGACGGAGCAAGCGAAAAAAGTTATGCCGCTTAACATGATGTTTATCGGCGGCAAGGACGCTTATCCGGAAATTTATGAAAAGCACTTTGGGTACAAGCCGAAAGTGCAGCTCCCCCAATAATGCCGTCTAAAAAGACCAAAGCTTTGCTGACCACCTTAATTTCCGCCCTGTTCTTTTCGGTTATGGCCATTTTTGTCAAAATTGTTGCCACCCGTATATCGGGGATGGAAATTCTTTTTGTTCGCGCAATTTTTAGCCTGGCTATTATGGGACTGATTATGTATTGGAACAAGTGGACTAAGGTGCGCAACATAAAAATGCTCTCTGTCCGAGCGATAGCGGGCGGAATTGCGGTGGCTTTTTACTTTACAGCGATCCAACGGATCCCTTTGAGCGCTGCTGTTCTATTAGGAAACTCGTATCCGATCTTCGCAGTCCTATTTTCTTCGATCTTTATAAAGGAAAAACCGAAATACGATTCGTTAATGGTTTTAATGATTGCCTTTGTGGGGATGTTCCTGATTTTGGATCCCAAATTTGGTCAAATTGATGTCGGCTATATTTTTGGACTGATGTCGGCAATCTTTGGCGGGCTGGCGGTAACGGCTATTAAGGTTTTGCGGCGGACGGATTCGTCTTGGGCTATTGCATATGCTCAGATGGTCGGGGCCGTGTTGGTGGTAGGTGTTTTTATGCCGGCCAGTTTTGTCATGCCCAACATTAATGAATGGGGTTTCCTGTTGATAATTGCTATCTGCGGAATTGCGGCCCAGGTCTTTTTTACCCGGCCGTTCAAATTTGTTCCTACGGCGGAAGGGACTTTTGTTGCGCCGATGTATGCGGCCTTAACTGTTTTGCTTTCTGTCATATTCTTGGGAGAAGTATTAAGTGGTCGGTTTGTTCTGGGGGCCAGCCTGGTTTTTGGCGGGATGATTTATCTGATATTGCGTGAAGAGATTAAGATTAAGAAAAATATCTTATGATCTGGCTCAAACGCCTGATTATCTCTTTTGTTCTTCTGGATAACTGGTTAACTTATTTGCCAAAAAAGTATCTATTCAAATCCCGATTTAAACTGGCAGGGGAATGTAAAAAATGCGGCAATTGCTGTCAAGAAATCTATTTAAGGATAGATCCTAAGCAACTTGGAAGCAAGCTTTTTACTAATTTGGCTATTTGGTGGATCACCTGGTTGTTTGATTTTATCCTGCTGGGGATCGACTACGACCATTATTACCTGATCTTTACCTGTAAGCATACTCAGGCGGATGGTTCCTGTGGCAATTATTTCTGGCGACCGAGTGTATGCAGGAATTATCCTTTAGTGGATTATTTTGTTGAGCCAAAATTTCTGCCTGATTGTGGGTATTCTGCGAAAGCGAGGGGGTCGGTCACTGAGTAGCAAAAGGATGCTTCGATACGGACTTCGTCCTACTCAGCATCCTTTTGCGTATCGAAGTGACCGATGGCGTATCGAAGCGTCCTATGTGATATAATTTTCTCTATGTCCAAACCAAAGTTCATCTTTGGCATCCATTGTCATCAACCGGTCGGTAATTTTGACCACTTAATTGAAGAGGCCTACCAAAAAGCTTATCTCCCTTTTATTCAGACGATGATCAAACACCCCAGAATTAAGTTTGTGGCTCATTATTCCGGAGTCCTTTACGACTGGTTTCAGGCGAAACATCCGGAATTTATCGAGTTATTGCAAAAACTGACAGAGCGACATCAACTGGAAATTATCGGCGGGGCTTACTATGAACCGATATTAACTATTATTCCCGATCAAGACAAACTGGGCCAGATCGAGACGATGAGCAAAGTTATTCGCGATACTTTTACCGAAGCGCCGCAAGGGGCCTGGATAGGGGAGCGGGTTTGGGAAAACAATCTGGCAAAAATTCTTGCTCAAGCCAGTATCGAATACACTATTCTTGACGACTATCATTTTTATCTGGCCGGGTTGCCGCAGAAAAAAATCAATGGCTGTTATGTGACCGAGGATGAGGGGGAAAGTGTTAAAGTTTTTGCGCTAAATGATGAATTGCGCGAAATGATCCCCAAATCACTCCCCGATGAGGTCGCCGACTATCTATGCAGATTATCCCAAAACGATCCCGATTCCTTAACCTGTTTCATTGATGACGGGGAAAAGTTTGGTTTGTGTGGGGAGGAGTATTTAGAGAACCTGCTGGCAAAACTTGAAGAAATTGTTGAATTTACGACCTTCAGCGATTATTTGTATGAGCATCAGCCAAAAGGCCGGATCTATCTCCCCTCGGCTTCATATCCGGAGATGATCGAATGGGCCAACGGTTCTTTTCGCAATTTCCTGATCAAATATCAGGAAGCCAACAATATGCATAAGAAGATGCTTTCGGTCAGTGCCCAATTACACGCTTTACGTAAAGGAAAAGTGTTGATCGGAGATCAGGAAAAAGATAAGCGTTTGAAACGGGCAATTGAATTGCTCTACCAGGGGCAAGGAAATGATGCTTATTGGCACGGGTCGTTCACCGGTTTGTATTCCAGTAATTTACGCAGTTCGATCTACAATCGTTTAATCGAGGCAGAAAAGGAAATTGATCTTTTTCGGCGTGGGCGCCGATCATTTGCCGAAGTCTCAGTGACAGACTTTGATAAAGATGGGCAGGATGAAGCGATTCTGGCGAATGACTTTTTTAGCCTGTATTTTTCTCCGACTCAGGGAGGAGGTTTATTTGAATTCGATTATAAACCCAAAGCGGTAAATTTAATCAATGTTCTGGGACGCCATTCGATGATGGACCATTTTTTGGCCCTCGATTCCGAGTTAACGGCGATCCGCGAGGTTGGTGATTTTGTCTGCCAACCATATTTATATTTCCCCAAGAGAACTGCCGGTGAAGTAAGTTTGGTCATGAGACGCGAGGGGCATGTTGACGGTTCTCCGGTGCTGTTGGAGAAAAAAGTTACTCTGGTGCCGAGGCAATCGATCGTCAATATCGAGTTTAAAATTACCAATAACGGTGAACAGATCGATGAGTTCTGGTTTGCGCCGGAATTCGCTTTTGGAGTTTTTGACAAGACATTAAAGCAGCGGGGCGAGATAAAAGATGTGGCCGAATTAAAAATTGTTGACGAGTGGAGTAAAGTTAATGTATTATTGGAATCAAGTAAAGGGGCGTTGCTCTGGCATTATCCGATCGAGACGAGGACAGAATCAAACGGGGTGCCGGAAGTTATATACCAAGGGGCGGCGTTGTTGTTGAGTTGGCGTGCTAGATTGGCCAAGGGCGAGACCTGGTCTGTATCCTTAAGCTTGAGAATAGAGGAGTAAATAAAATGCCTGAATTAAGAAAAGATCCGATTTCCGACAGATGGGTTATCATTGCGACCGAACGAGGGAAAAGACCGTCGGACTTTGCCCCGCCAAGCCAGCAGGAGAAAGAAGATCCCGATAAAACAGAAAAAAAGATCGCCAAATGCCCGTTTTGTAATGGCAATGAAGGGAAGACCCCGCCGGAGATTATTGCTTGGCGTGATCCTAATACCGCGCCAAACACAGAAGGTTGGGATGTTAGGGTTATTGACAACTTGTTTCCGGCCTTAAGCATGAAGGGTGAAGTTAACCGGACCGGAATGGGTGTTTTTGATATGATGACCGGGATCGGCGCTCACGAAGTCATTGTTGAGTCTCCGATCCACAATGAACAGATTCCCGATATGTCGGATGAGCATGTAGAAAAAATCCTCTGGGCATATAAGCAGCGGATCTTGGAATTAGAAAAAGATCTCCGCTTCCGTTATGTCTTGGTTTTTAAGAATTATGGCAAGGTAGCCGGAGCTTCTCTTTCTCATCCTCATTCTCAGTTAATTTCCACTCCAATCACCCCGCGCTATGTCAAAACCGAATTATCCAAATCACGAGAATATTATCTGGAGAAAGAACGCTGTATTTTTTGTGACATGATCAGACAGGAGTTAGGGTCGGGTGAACGGATTGTTTACGAAAATGAATATTTTGTCGCGTTTACCCCGTTTGCCTCCCGTTTTCCGTTTGAGATCTGGATTTTGCCAAGACGTCATGAATTTGAGTTTGAATCGATGCCTGATGAAGAACGTTTATTGCTGGCTCGTTGTTTAAAAGAAATTCTTAAAAGATTGCGAACATGTTTGAACGATCCGCCGTACAACTATGTGATTCATACGGCGCCAAATGCTTTGGCCCGAGCAGGAAAGCCTGATTATTGGGGAACATTAAAACTCGATTTCCACTGGCATATCGAGATTATTCCCCGCTTAACCAAGATGGCTGGCTTTGAATGGGGGACCGGACTTTATATCAACCCAACAGCTCCCGAACAAGCGGCGAAATATTTACGCGAAGCTAACTAAATGAAGATCCTGTTCCTGGCAGATTTTGCAGGAGCCTTGCCCAGAGCCATTCATAATATTGGTCACGATATCCGGATATTTATCCCCGGTTACGGTTGTATCGACCGGACACAGTCGACCCCATTTCCAGTTTATTTCTTCGATGATGAACGCTTTATTAAGCGTCAGGAAGTGGGAAAGGATTTTCCTGGTAATCAAGAAGCTTTTGGCGCGTATTGCCGGGCGGTTTTCCCGTTAATTGAAAAACTTGATTGGATGCCGGATGTTGTGCATGCCAATGATTGGCAGACTGGTCCGGTGATCAAGGGGATCAAGGAAATCAGGGGATCAAGGCCCGAATTTTCGCGAACCGCCACAATATTCTCCATTCACAACATTGCTTCTCAAAGGGATTATGGATCGGTCAATTTTATGAGGCAGGGGATTGAATCGGCAGATGCTATTACTACTGTTTCTGAAACATATGCGCGGGAGATTCAGACCAATGAGTACGGATCGGGGTTGGAGAATTTATTAAAGCAAAGGACCAAGGATTTGCACGGAATACTCAACGGGGTCGATTATGAATCGTGGAATCCGGCGACCGATCTGCATTTGGTTCGAAAATATAATCGGAGGACCTTGTCGCTCAGACCGCAAAATAAAGGGGCCTTACAGAAAGAGCTAGGTCTGCCGGTTGATCCGTCTATTCCCCTGATCGGGATTGTTTCTCGCTTGGATAATCAAAAAGGCTTCGATCTTGTTCTGCAGGTGATCGATGATATTTTGTGTTTAGATGTCCAACTAGTTGTTTTAGGTACTGGGGATCCGAGATATCAGCGATTGTTTACTCAAGCACAAAAAAAATATCCAGCAAAGCTTTGTTTGAAATTGGATTTTGACAGCGGTCTGGCCCATCGGATTTATGCCGGGGCCGATATGTTTCTGATGCCGTCAAAATATGAGCCGTGTGGGTTGGGGCAGTTGATTGCCTTAAGATATGGGGCAATACCGATCGTCAGAAAAACCGGGGGCTTGGCTGATACAGTTAAAGATAATGAAAGTGGTTTTGTTTTTGAGAAATATTCCGAGGATGATCTGTTCTTAACGGTCAAACGGGCTATTGCGTCTTTTAAGGATCAAAAACGTTGGGTTGAGATGCAGGAACGAGTGATGGGGGAAGATTATTCGTGGGATCGGTCGGCCAAGAAGTATATTGCGCTGTATGCTAAAACACTGTCAAGGCCATGTAAAAATGTCCGGTTCTCAGCCACATGAAAATGTCCGGATTTTAAACATATGCCACCCTCCTTTTTGCTGAATATTTGAAGCTTCTCCAGGGATGATTTTTAGGCGCCGGGTAATATATTCTTGCCTTCTTTATCATCTCTCTGGCTGCTTTTTGATCGGCAGCTATTGATCGGATGTCTTTGTCGGTTACTTCTTCAAAAGACAAGTACTTGTCTTTGAGTTTTAACCTGATTGCTCCATCGAAA
>JBDRIF010000154.1:0-9279 GCA_043816125.1 bacterium | reverse complement strand
ATGGGCAAAGAGAGTTATCTGAAAGGGCAAGAGGGCGAAGAGATTGCCCGCCTGTATTTACTGCAAAAAGGGTACCAGATTATTGAATCCAATTTTCATTCTTCTCAGGGCGAAATAGATATTATTGCCAAAGACCAAGATTGTCTGGTATTTGTCGAAGTCAAAAGCTATTCATATCGGAGTTACGGCTCGCCTGTTGGGGCGGTCGGTTACACTAAGAAGAAAAGTATTATTCATGCTGCCGAAGCATATCTTTATAAATACAATATTAAAGATACATATTCTCGCTTTGATGTCGTAACCATTTACAAAAAATATTCCGGACAACAGATCATCGAGCATTATAAGGACGCGTTCTATGTTAGTTAGGGTTTTTAGCGCCGCGGTTCTCGGTCTTGATGCCTACCAAATCGAAGTTGAAGTTGATGTCGCCAAACGGCCCCCGGGCCAGTCGATCGTCGGTCTCCCCGATGCGGCGGTCAAAGAATCGCGTGACAGGGTCAGGGCGGCTCTGGAAAATTCCGGTTTTGATTTTCCCCGCGGCTATTTCACCATAAATTTAGCTCCGGCCGATACCAAGAAAGAAGGACCACTATACGATTTGCCGATTGCCCTAGGGATGTTATTTGCTTCGGAGCAGCTCTCGGCGGATAAACTTAACGGGACGGTCGTTGTCGGTGAGCTTTCGTTGGATGGCTCTGTCCGTTCAGTCAACGGTTTACTGCCGATCTGTCTGTCATTGGCCAATAAGAATAAAACTATTTTGGTGCCAAAAGCGAATGCCGATGAAGCGGCACTGGTGAGCAGCCTCAAGGTTATTCCTATCAACACTTTAAAAGATGCGGCCGACTATCTTATTGGTGAGAAGAGGATCGCTCCGCATAAAGTTGATGTCACCTCTCTCCTCAACAGTGAGCCCGACTACTCTCTTGATTTTGCCGACGTCAAAGGGCAGGGGCATATTAAACGGGCGTTGGAGATCTCTGCCGCCGGTGGGCACAATCTGTTGATGGTAGGGAGTCCCGGGTCGGGCAAGACGATGCTGGCCAGGCGGATTCCGACCATTCTTCCCCCGTTATCTCTTAACGAAGCTTTGGAAGTTACCAAGCTGTATTCGATTTCTGGCTTATTAAGCGGCAAAGGCTCATTGGTAACCGAAAGGCCGTTTCGCTCTCCTCACCATACCACTTCGGCGGTCGGCGTTACCGGGGGCGGGCGAATCCCCAAGCCGGGAGAAATTAGCCTCTCTCATCTCGGAGTTTTATTTCTTGATGAATTCCCGGAATTTGAACGTTCGGTTTTAGAAGTTTTACGTCAGCCCCTGGAGGATGGTACGGTGACAATTTCTCGGGCGCATTCCTCCTTAACTTATCCGGCTCAATTTATGTTGATTGCCTCGATGAATCCTTGTCCGTGCGGCAGGTTATACGACAGCCACAAGAGCTGCACCTGCACCCCATTTGAGATCCAGCGGTATTGGAAAAAGTTATCCGGTCCCCTTTTGGATCGGATCGACATCCAGCTGGAGGTTCCACGGTTAAAACCGGAAGAACTCTCGGCAATGCCCAATGGTGAGTCGTCTCAGATCATTCGACAGCGGGTGGTAGCCGCGCGAAATATTCAACTGCAACGATTTTCAGACTCTGCTGTCTTTTCCAATGCCCGCATGACCCCAAAGCAGATCAAACAGTATTGTTCTTTGGAGAGGGAGGCAGAGCAACTACTTAAAGCGGCTATCGTTCATCTGAAATTGTCCGCCAGGGCATATGACAAAGTTTTAAAAGTGGCTCGAACAATTGCGGATCTAGATCATTCAGAATCGATTAAAGCGCACCATATTGCTGAAGCCACACAATATAGATCTTTAGACAGAAAGGATGGGGAAAGATGAGCAAATTAATTCCTATGGAGATAATAGAGAAAAGAATCTTTTTGCTGAGAGGAGAAAAAGTGATGATCGATGGAGATTTAGCTGAACTGTATTGTGTTTCAACGAAAGCCTTAAATCAGGCGGTGAAAAGGAACAGGGAGTGGTTTCCTGAAGGCTTTGTTTTTAGGCTTGATGAAGCTGAAAAAAACGAACTGGTCACAAATTGTGACCGGTTCAAAGCACAGAAACATTCCGCCACAGGGCCCTATGCTTTTACCGAGCAAGGGGGGGCAATGTTATCAAGTGTTTTACGAAGCAAGAAGGCTATACAAGTTAATATTCTGATTATGAAGACATTTGTTAAACTCAGAGAATTAATTTCTGGGCACAAAGATGTATTAAGGAAGGTTGAGGAGTTGGAGAGAAAATATGATGCTCAATTTAAAGTTGTTTTTGATGCCTTACGCCAAATTATTACTCCCCCAGTAAAACCAAAGAGAATCGGATTTCTGGTTGATAGAGAAAGTAATGAAAAAGGAGGTGAGTAGCATGTATAGAGTAGTTTACCAACTGCCCTACAATTCCATTCGTGAAATATATATGAAATCAGATGAGTTGCAGTCTTGGATGAGATGGAACTGGCTAAAGGAGCGGATTATTTCTTATGAGAAAGTGATTTAGGCCTTTAGGCTCATAGGCCTATAGGTATTAGGAAGAAATTATCCAGATTAATAATAAAGGAGGTGATAAAAATGAAAGAGAATGGAAATGGTAACGGCGGGAAGAAAATATTCAGCCGGATGGTCAAAGGTGGTCAGAGGACGTACTTTATTAACGTGAACGAATCGGCCAAAGGGAATAAATATATGATGCTGACCGAGTCTAAACTGATCGAAAAAGACAAGTTTGACTATAGCCGAGTGATGATTTTCCCAAATAAACTGGGAGAAGTGATCGAGGCGCTAAAAGAAGCAAGTTTGGTTACTGCTTAGGTGTTCCCGGGCGCCTCCTGGCGAAAGCTGGGGGGCGCTAATTTAGGCCTTTAGGCCAATAGGCTCATAGGAGGATAAAAATGAAGACAAATAAAACTTTTAAAGAAATCAGGATTTTGGAGAGAATTCTGACTGATTCAAGCGCACCTCGCGAGAAAAGGATGTTGGCTATGATCGGGTTGGTGCATATGGCGAAGAGAGGCAATATGGCCTAAAGTTTAATCTTCTGCCCGTGTTCGATCTTGTTGATGACGAGGCCCGATAGCAGTTTGGGATAGAAGTATGTTGATTTCTGTGGCATTTTTTCATACTTGGAGGCGATGGAGGTAATCTCTTCAATTTTGACAGGGTTCAAGAAAATGGCAGCTTGGGCGCCGTCTTCATCGACTCGCCTGACCCCCTCATCAACCTCTTTAACATATTCAACTTTGTCTTCGATCTGGTTAACGATCCCCAATATTCGATCAAAAACCAAATATTTAACGATGGTTGTATCCAGATTTTTCCAGGCTTTAGGTTTGTCTTCGGTAATCAGTTCCTCGATCAGTTTTTCATCTCTTAAAGTCAAAAGGAGATACTGGTATTTACCCAGGTAGAGGCCAAAAACATGCTGGGTTACCCCTCTTTTGGTCATCTCTTTGATTAATTTTTTTCTGACAGAGGCCGCTGTTCTTTTGGTCGCTGTAAATACTTTCAGATCAAAATATTGAGCCAGAGATTTCTCGAATCTGGCCGGGTCAAAGTAGGCGAGGTTGCGTAAAACCCGATGGATCGGCAGGATCAGCAAGCCTTTGTCTTCCAGAGGAGTAAAATACATCAGAATATGGTTATAAGCTTCGTCCTCGGTAAATTTGGTGTTTTTAATCTTTAGTTCTGTCCGGAATTTGCAGGCGGCTTCATAGCGGTGGTGGCCGTCGGCGATAAAGACGGTTTTTTCTTTCATCTCTTTGATGATCTTGGCGATGGCCGGCTTGCTGTCGATGCTCCACAGACGATGAATCACTTTGTCGCTATCGGTTACATTGAATAATGGTTTGCGCCGAGTAAATTTTTTGATGATCTTTGTCAGCTTACTCTTTTCATCGGAATAGAAGGAGAAGATCGATTCGAGATTGGCATGAGTGGCTCGCATTAGGGCCAGTCGGTCTACTTTTGCTTTGGAGTGGGTCGCTTCATGGGGAAAAACCTTCCCATGTCCCATCTCTTCGAGCCGAATTAGACCAAAAAACCCGAGTCGTGTGTATCTTTTGCCGGCCTGGCTAAAAGTCTGTTCATAAACATAAAAGGCCGGTTTCTCCGATTTTTCTAAAATTCTGTGTCTAAGCCACCCTTCCATAAAGGCGGCGGCCCGAACGTACTTATTATTATACTCATTGTCCTGGGGGAATTCTTTGCCCAGGATCAGGCGGATCACATTGAAATCGTGCTGTTCATAAAGGGCATTTTGTTCTGCTTCATTAATTACGTCATAGGGGGGGGCAAAAACTTTGTTTATTTTCTTTACGACTTCGTCGTTGTAGGTGATCCCTTCAAAGGGAAAAACTTTGACCATAGCGAAGTCATTTTAACATATTTTGCTCTCCGAGCCAAATTTTGTTAAGATAGGGGGGTGGTTGAAGAGAAGATCAATAAGCTAAATGCCGATGTTAAACGCTTTTTGGATGTTTATCGCTTCCTCTCGGCCGAAGGGAAGGCCCAGTTTGAAAGTCAGATGCAGGGGAACCTGAAAACGGTTGATGAGAAGACCAAAAAATTGTATCTATCATTACTGCAGTCGGCCAAAAGCGGACTCTCTATTGAGGAAGCAATTGCTCAGTTACATAAAAATAGTGACGTGTAACTGGATGCTCGCCTCCGCGGGCATGACGACGGGCTAATTCTTTAGAGCGCCGATGGTTTCGAGTATTCTCTCCAGGTCTTCTTTTGAAAAATAGTTGATTTCAATCCGTCCCCGTTCTTCGGAACCGAAGATCTTAACTTTTGTCCCCAGATAACTGGTCAGTTTTTCTACCAAGGCACTTAGTTCGGCATTGTGGGTAGGGGAACGTTTGCGGCTTAGTCTTTTTGGCCTGGTCGAGGCTTGTCCGGCCAAAACTTCGACATCGCGTACATTAAAGCCCCCTTTGACGATTTGCTGCCAGACTTCTAATTGTTTTTGTTCTCCTTCAACCGCCAAGATCGCCCGGGCATGGCCCATGGTGATCTCTTCTTTCTTGAGACTGTCTGTGATCTGTTGTGGCAGTTTGAGCAGACGGAGCATATTGGCTACTGTTGAGCGGCTCTTGCCGACTTTTTTGGCAACATCTTCCTGAGTCTGCTTGAATTCGGCCATCAAGCGGGCATAACCTTCGGCTTCGTCCATCGGATTGAGATCTTCACGCTGCAGATTTTCAATTAAGGCCAATTCCATCGATTGTTCGTCGGTAAAACTTTTGATAATTGCCGGGATAGTAACTTGTTTGGCCAGCTTGGCCGCTCTTAGCCGTCTCTCGCCGGCGACTAATTCGTATTGATTGCCGACCTGCCTGACTAGGATCGGTTCGATAACCCCTTGAACGGCAATTGAATTTGCCAGATCCTGTAATGATTCGGTGTTGAATGTTGTGCGTGGCTGTCTAGGATTGGGAACTACCCTGTTAACATCCAAATTGACAATTGTTCTACCGCCGACAAAAACCGAACTCTTGGGAATGATCGCGTTTAATCCTTTTCCTAAACCGCGTCGATTAGCTAAGTTCGCCATCGAGCACCTCCCTACATAAATTTTCATAAGCAGCGGCGCCGCGTGAGCCCGGATCGTAAAAAATTATCGGCTGGCCAAAACTCGGGGCCTCGGCCAAACGGACATTTCTCGGAATGACACTTTTGAAGACCTTGGCGCCGAAATATTTTCTCGTCTCTTCGGCCACTTGTGCCGCCAACAAGGTCCTCGGATCGTACATCGTTAATACTATACCACGAATCTTCAGGTCGGGGTTCAAACTTTCTCTGACTAGTTCCAGGGTATGAGTTAGCTGACTAATTCCTTCCAGGGCATAGTATTCACATTGAATCGGGATGATCACTTCGTCGGCACCGGTTAAAGCGTTAACTGTTAGCAGGGAGAGGGAGGGGGGACAGTCGATGATGACATAATCATACTCGTCTTTGATTTCGGCCAAAGCATTTTTAAAGCGTTTTTCTCTCTCCGGCATATCAACTAATTCAACCTCGGCGCCAGCTAGGCGGGGGGTGCTCGGGATTAAGTCCAACCCGTTAATGGAACTAGGGAGCCTAACCTCTTTCATACTTACACCATCAATTAAGACATCATAGAGGCATTTTGTAATTGAGGCTTTTTCTGTCCCCAAGCCGATGGAGGCATTGCTTTGCGGATCAAAATCGACTAGCAGAATCTTTTTACCGAAGGTCGCTAAATAGGCGGCCAGATTAACTGTGGTGGTCGTTTTACCGACCCCGCCTTTTTGGTTGACGACTGCGTAAGTTGTTGACATGGAACTCCTGTTAATTAACAAAATGAAATTTCTTCCAATTCTTGACGATAATATTATAGCACCATAGCTAAAGGAGAGAAAGAAATATGTTTATTGGAGAAGCTTATTCAAGCGGAGCGGGCAGAACTTTTCAGTCTCAAGGATCACGAGAGAAAGGTCGTCCTGTAGTCGATCGAAGATTGTTGCAGCAAGTCTATCGCTTGGCAGTTGTTTCGCTAAAACAAGAACTTGGAGTGGACGTAACCCGCGGGACTTTTGAAAAAATCGAAGGGAGAGTACCAGGGATTGATCTTGGGGAGTTCGAGCGATCGGTCGACGTCGAGGTTCGTACAAACGGGACCGCCAGTGACGAATTGCTTTGGCAGGCCTTGGTTAATCAAGTGGTTTCTTTTTAGTCAAATCGATTTTTTGATGATTACCAGTGATCTTGAAATATCTGAACCAGTGAGTTTGATTTTAACTATTTTATTTACTGTTCCATTAAACTGACGGATAGTTTGTTCTGCCGCTTTGACCTCCGCCTCAACTTCCTGGCCCTTGTAAGCCACAAATAATCCTCCGGGCTTAACCAACGGGAGGCAGTATTGTGTTAATTTATCAAGCTTGGCAACCGCCCTGGCTACGGCCAGATCGTAATGATTTCTTTTCTCTTTAGCAACTTCTTCAGCTCGGCCCCAAATTACTTCTACCCCCTCAAGTTTATAGACTTCGATAATGTGTTTTAGAAATTCTGTTTTCTTTCTGGTTGCTTCAATTAGGGTTAGTTTTAGGTTCGGATATTTTATCTTTAGAGGAAGGCCAGGGAATCCGCCACCAGTTCCGACGTCAACGATTGTTTGGTTATCAAGTGGGACGACTTGTTCCAGCGTTAAGGAATCGGTGAAATGTTTTAATTTAATATCTTCCGGGTCGGTAATAGCTGTCAGATTAAACTTTTTGTTCCATTCTAACAACTCTTGAAGGTATAAATTAAATGATTTATCCATTTCTGGATCCCCGCTTTCGCGGGGATGACAACTAGAAAGCCTGTCCAATAGAGAAATGCATTACCCCTTCACCAAAAGTTTTCCCCTTAGGGACGCCATAGTCGAGGCGGATCGGACCTAGTGGCGTATTTATTCTGACGCCAGGGCC
Organism: bacterium; assembly: GCA_043816125.1. GTDB lineage: Bacteria > Margulisbacteria > WOR-1 > O2-12-FULL-45-9 > O2-12-FULL-45-9 > JBDRIF01. Next base: position 1,789 of record JBDRIF010000154.1, on the reverse strand, counting down.
CCAACCGGTGATAAAGTTGGTAAAATCAGGTGATCCGGCATCCCAAACTCCGCCCCAATCGTAAAAGAAGACCCCTTGGAAAAGATCGGAGAAGAAGAGTCGATATTCTGTATTTAGTATTAGCTTGCGCGTTCCTCTGAGTGATTCGCTCGGATTGTAACCGCGGACGGTGTTGGCGCCACCGGCCCAAAATTCTTCGCCGATCGGGATATCGTCAAAGCCGATTCCTGCGCCGAGGTGAGTAGCAAAAATGTGATTTTCGATTAAGGAATAATAATGGTTTAGATCCCAACTCAACTTGAAGAAAGCCGAAGTCCCGGAAGCGGCATATTTCCAGCCTTGTTTCACGGAGAATGAATAATATCGTCCCTCCTTGGGGTTAAGCCAAAAGTCTCTGGTGTCGTAAGAAAGAGTTAGTCCGATTGTATCCGACTGATAAGCTTCGAATGATGCGGTGTCGTAAGGGTTAACCAATTCACTGCCGAGGGTCCAGGCGATTTTGTAATTTTCTCTGAACGGTTTGCCGAGAGAGATGTCAAAGCCATCATATATTGCGTTTTGTTCGGCCAGGTAAATATCACGGCCGCGAGTATACCAACGACGGAAGGTAAAAGAGGCGTGGTCGCCAAGACGTTCGGGCATGAACCACGGATTGGTGTATCTAAATTGATAGGTGGTCAATTCTGAGCCGCTTTGACCGCGGATCATTAATCCTTGAGCGGTCCCCATCAGGTTATTGATCGATAGATCGGCGAAACCAAACCACCCTTCGCGCTCGCCGTAGCCGCCGCCAAAATTGATAGTGCTGGACCGGCTCTCCTCGATCTTTAACAACAGAACAACTTTATCGGGCGAAGTTCCTGCTTCAAAGAGGGGATTAACCTGAGAGAAAAATCCGAGATTAAAGACCCGGCGCAAATCGTTCTTTAATGTTTCCTGGTTTAAAACCGAGCCAGGGGTGGTATTTAGCTCCCGTAATATAACATAATCCTGGGTCTGGTCATTTCCGTCGAGGGCGATAGATTCGATAACTCCTTCGATAATTTTAAAAGTGAGAACATTTGATTCTTCATTGGTTTCGACGTCGATAACGCGGGCCAGGATATAACCATTGTCTTTGTATAAATTATTAATTTTTTCAATATCTTGCTGTAGTTTTGAATAATTGAGCAGCGAGCCGGTTTTTACCTCGATCAGAGAAATGATCTCTGCCGTTGAATAGATGGTGTTGTTTTCGATAATAATGTCTTTGACGGTCGGATTCTCTTTGACAATAAAGACAACTCTGGTTCCATTCTCCTGAGCTTCATAAGTGGCGGTAACATCATTGAACGAACCGAGGGCATAGATGGCTTTAATATCACTTTGTACTTTTCCTTCGAACAAGGTTTCACCCAGTCGGCTGAAAATGACATTCATAATCTCTTGTTCGGCCACAACTTTATTTCCCCGAACCTGGATGTCGGTGATTAAGGGATCAACTTCGGCCGCACTAGCTGGAATAACCAATAACCAAGATACAATAACCAAGGAATAACCAAGACCCAATAACCAATTTCCAATATTTTTCATTTAATTTTCCTTTTTACCAAAACGACAACCCGGCCTGGAGGGTTACTTTGGAGTAACCGGCGATAATTTCCTGCAGGCTGGGTGGCTCGCGGTAATATATTATAGCCCAGATTGGATTCAATTTGTAGGTCAGCTTGTAGTTGAATATCTCCTCGGCTGTTTCGCTTTCGGAAGCGAACTGAGAATAATTAACATCGACATATAGCTTGTCAAAAAA
>JBDRIF010000153.1:0-3963 GCA_043816125.1 bacterium | reverse complement strand
AAATCGTTATGAAGTTGCAGCCGATAACATCGACAGCAAAACAGAAGGAATTGGTCGAAGTTTGAAAACTATACCGGGGAGGCGAAATCTTTACACGCATTTAGCACTTTAATACTTGCATTTCAGGGTTGCTAATACATTCTTGTGACTTCTATCAGAGGTTAAAATATCGACCAAGGAATAATGTCGTTTCTTCTCATTTGGGTCACACCTATTAGTTTTATGTCTTTTCCTTCGGGTACGGCAAAACGTTCGAGCAGCCACCTGCGGGATAAAGTGTCGTGACGGGCGCGGCTCAATTTTACTTCGTCCTTGGCTAGATGGAGATAATGTTGCATCAGGGTGAGGAGTTGAAAACGTTGTTCAACGCTTGCCCCGGCATACAAAATTGCATATATTATTGCCATCTGGTGGTAGAGATCGGTTCTGACGCTATGGATATCAAAACGTAATGGCTCGCTAGAGTCACGGCGCAAGGTTTCTATCCTGTCGTCGAGAGAATGGGTGATCTCCTGGGCCCTTTGAATTATTTTGATGTATTGTTCAAAAGCTTGAACGTAAATTGCCCGTTTTTGCTGATCCCTAAGGCTTGCGCCGGCCGTGATCTTAATGTTCAGGCCTTCCTGGATTTCAGCAATACCGCCGGGAAAAGAATCAATTATTTCCGCGGAAATCATGATATAGGCCAGAGAGAGCTGTCGTTCTAATTGAATGCTCATAATTGTTCGGCCCGGTTCGGGCAGGTTTTCAATACGGGCGCGTTGCGCCTCTAATTCCTGGATTACCTGGTAAGCCGGAACCGGGCTAATAGCATTTAGGACAGGCGGATTGGCAGTTAAATATCCTACAGCGTCATAGCGGGCTTGCCGGTCGGCTACTGTTAAATCATCATTAACCAGGCTGAATTTTAGCGCCGATCTGGTTAATGCTGTTTCAATCTTAAAATATGAGCTTTGCGGTAAGAGTGAATCAGCAGTTGTAAGTTTATCCAGGAGTTCTTGCAGTGTATCAGCATCGGTAATAATTTTATTAGCATCCAGACTCTTGTCCGGATTTTTAAAACTGACGTACTCGGCTTCGCGCAATTCCAAACCGACCTCGGCCACAAGAAGCTCTGCATAAAAGACAGGCGTTTTTATTCGCTGGTTGTCGTCGATGTCAAAGCGATTAAGAGACGCTTCTTTGGCCCGTCTGACGATTCCTAATATCTCTTGGGTTTCAGCTATAGAAAACGTGACAGGAGTCCTATTGGTGACAGGCTGATTGTTTCTGAAACCATTTTCTACAAGTACCGCTTTGAGCTGAAAATCAGCTGGCAGGGTGTCAGGATTGCCAATTACCCGGCCGGTGTTGTCGATTAAACCGAGGTCGACCAGCGCTTTAAAGATGGCTTTGTTGTAGCGGCCATTTACCTGAGCTTCAATTACCGGATCGATCGAAGCCCGGGTATGTCGGGCAAACTTGGTCAAGGAGGCTTTGAGGACGGTCCCCATGTAGTCAGCCGATTTTTGGAGATATTCTTGGGCTATGTCGGTAATCGCACTATAATAATCAAGGCTAAAATTATCCTGAGCGTAAATGCCCTCGAATAAATCAAGAGAATCTGCAATGAATTCATCGGTGGCTGAAGTTTTATTCATTATTGGCCGGCCGTTATGGTCATAGACAGAATATTTAGCTTTTTTATCAATCCGGGCCATGGCAATTGCCGTGCTCCTGGTGTCGCTTGAGTCAGTTGTATGGAAAAGATGAAATAATTTAGCCCAATTTAAGCCGGAGAACAGGGTTGGGGCGTTGGTTTGTAAGAGAGTAAGTGCCTCATGTTGTTTGCGCTGGGCGGAGATGTCGTCCATTTCTGAAGTGGTGTAGGCCAGGCTGTCAAAGAATCGGCTGATTAATTTAGAGAGTAAGAGGTTCCCCCAGGCTTGAAAATATCGCAGATCAGCCAGCGGTTGTCCCGGGATAATTGCGCCGGTTGTGTCCATTTCTAAAGCTCGGACGTAGGCATTTAGCTCTCCCATCCCGGCTTGAACAAGAATAATCTGCTGCATAATATCACGGTAGCCTTCTTGGTCAAATGGTTTGAACGGATTCTCCATGTAAAACGCCGCCTGCTTAATTAAGGTGCTACCGCGCAGGAATTGGTATAAACCACGCACGCTGGCAATGGTTTCAGCCGGGTTGAGATGGTGGCGTAAGCGGTTGATTCGCCAGGCGTCAGAAATCTTTTGGAAATCGGCATGGATAGAGATATTTGAACGGGCAACATAGCCAGAGGTTGTGGCGGCTGATGTCGGGGCAACGGTTAAGCTGGTACGCAGAGAATAATCAAGCGCGCCAATCGTTTCATAAAGATATTCGGCTGTTTCGTATTCGGCCTTGGCCGCTTCGATCAGTTGCGCTTTTTGACCTGGTCTTTGGCTGGCTGCCAAAAGCTGACGTTGGGCAATTTTGGTATGCAAGTCGCCGGCAACCAAAACAGCCTTACTAATAGAGAGGTAATCTGAGCCGGAATCTCTACCGGCCTCTTCAAACATCGGCACAGCTCTTTCAGCGAGTTCAATGCCGCGTTGATAAAAGGCAACGGACTGATCACGGCTTTGCGAATAGGCTTCGGCTAAACTCAACTGCAAGGTTGCTTCTGGATGAGGGTAGGGGCCGATAAAGCCGAGCCGGTCGGTTTGTTGGAAAGCCAGTTGGGCCGCGATTTTTTTCTGGAGGTATTTGCCGACTTCAATGGCATGGGACAGTCCGACCTGATCATCTGTTTCAATGAGCTTTTTAATGTAAACGCTGTATAGTGTAATTATATTTCCCCAAAAGGTAGATTGCTGAATTAAATAATCAAAGAAACGTTTTAAATGCGGTTTTGTCGGATCTTTAAGCTTGGAGAGTTCCGGATGTTGGGCATAGAACTCCGTATCCCTTGAAGCAATTCTCGGATCAAATGGAGCGATGTTAGCGGCTCTGATAATTTCCAATATTTCGGCCAGGGTATTGAGCTCTAAATTGCCTTGATCAATCTGCATATCCAGCCGGTTGGGGAGGAAAATTGGCTGGCGACCGTCGTTCACTCCGCCGATAGATTGATCGTATATAGCGACGTCATAGGGACGTTGACGGTTGAAAGGCAAATGATCTAAGAGGAATTGTCTTTTGACCGGATCAGAAATCTGGGCGCGAATGGCCGGCTCGATATTCCAGTCAAAGATCAGCTCATTGTCCTGCGGATTGATAAAGAATTGCTGCCAGGAATTATCGACCACACTTACGCCTCCGCTCTGGTTAAAGACGGTAGTTACGGCTTCGCGGCTTATAGTGCCCAGCGGCAAGAAACAGGCCGGCAGATTAGTATCTATGTGCCAGCCGACCGGGTAAGCTGGTTGGCAACTTGTTTGGAAATCAGCTTGGACAGCTGTTTGGTGCTGGTTTGTTGGAGGCAGACAGGCTTCCTGGGTATAAAAAGAGGCATCAAGCACCACTCGGTTTCTTTCGATCCGTTCCGGGTCTGGCACAGAAGGAAGAAAACAGGCAAAAAATCTGTCTTTAGTGTTCGGGTTGACAGTTAAATTGGTTTCATCAAAATGATAGTCGTCTCCTTGATAAGTCAGGAGATGTCTTTTCATTTCTGCTTTCATTGCGCCTTTTAATCTATAGTCGACAAATTCATTCCCTTCTGTGCCGTAAGATTGATAATAGATATCAAAGACCAGACGGATCATGTATGGTGAAATATTTGAAAAATCATTTTCAATGGCTGTTAACATTTCCTTGAGATCTGCAATATTTTCAACGGCCCATTCCCCGATGGCGTAACGGGGGTGAGCTTCTCCCTGCTCATCTAAATATTCTTCCATATGAAGCCAGGAGCGGACAAATAATTGAGCCGGCGAGCTGCTCCCTTTGTCATTGCGGTCGCGATAAGTGTCGAGGGCGATAATGTCTACATAGTCACTGCCGGGA
>JBDRIF010000152.1:0-4733 GCA_043816125.1 bacterium | reverse complement strand
CGGGTGATGAGTGATGTTCTGACCATGTTTAGCGATTTTGCGGTAGCGGCTATATTATTGTCGTGCTGGGATAATATATTAAGAATAATATCTTTCTCGTACGATTCGACGTTCTCTTTTAATGTGCCGTTTAGCCTCACCGGTTTGCTGGAGAAGGGGAGCTCTTCTAATTCGATCATATCCTTTGTAGCGAGGACAGTAACTCTTTCGATTAGATTCTGCAGCTCTCTGACATTACCCGGCCAATTGTGAGTTTGCAGGGCGAGCAGGGCGGCTTGATCAAAACCTCTGATGTTTTTATTTAGCTCTTTATTAAATTTGTCGAGAAAATATTCGATGAACAGGGGGATATCTTCTTTTCTTTCTCTTAAGGGGGCAAGATTGATCGGAATGACATTTAAGCGATAATAGAGATCTTCTCTGAATTTTCCTTCGGCAATATGTTTGGCAAAATCTATGTTGGTAGCGGAAATAATTCGGACATCGACCGGAATCCCCTTTTCTCCGCCTACTCTTTCGATAATCCGGTCTTCCAATACTCGTAAGAGTTTTGCCTGCAGAGAGGCTGACATGCAACCGATCTCGTCCAGAAATAATGTTCCGCCATCGGCCAATTCAAATTTCCCCAGTTTGCGGTCGAGTGCCCCGGTAAAGGAGCCTCTTTCGTGGCCAAATAGTTCTGATTCAAAGAGATTGTCGGGGAGGGCGGCACAATTAATTGCTACAAATGGTTTGTCGGCCCGTTTGCTTTTTTTGTGGATCGCCCGGGCAACCAATTCTTTGCCGCTCCCTGATTCTCCGTTGATCAAAATTGTGCTGTTGGTCGGTCCGACACTTTCGATCGTGGCAAATAGTTTCTTCATCACCGGACTCCGACCGATCAGATCGCAGTAAGAGTTGGCCTCTTGGAGAGAATCTTTTAAGTAGAGGTTTTCTTTAACCAAAGCGGCTTTTTCCAGCCCTTTCTCGATTACGACTGTTAATTCTTTGACTTCAAAAGGTTTGGTGACATAGTCAAAAGCTCCTCCTTTCATGGCCTCAACGGCCGAGGCGATATCTTTGCTGGCTGTCACCATAATTACTTCCAGGTCAGGATTGTTCTCTTTGATCTTTTTGAGAATGGTTAAGCCATCCATCTTGGGGAGACGCATATCCAGCAGGACCAGGTTGATCTGTTCAGTTTGGAGAAGTGTTAAGGCTTCTTTGCCTGATGAAGCGGTTATGATCTGATATTTTTTCTTAAGGATTGAGCGGTAGGTCTCGAGCATGTCGACTTCGTCATCGATCGCCAGGATTATTGGCAAGAAACTCATTATGTCATTAATTTTACCTTAGCTAGGATTGGAATTCCAGTCAACTCGTGGATTATTTCGGCATTATCTTTCTCGGAAATTTCTTTTCCGGTGTAGCCATTCATCACAATCCCTTTGATCTTGCATTTCCGTTTTTTTAAAGCCTCAATAGTTAGGAGGGTGTGATTCAATGTCCCTAATCCTGCTCGGGCAACAATAATCGTTGGCAGGTTGAAGTCTTTGATCATATCGACTACTAAATATTCTTTTTCAATCGGGACCAAGACTCCGCCGACTCCCTCAACTAAAACCATGTCGTGCTCTTTAGCAAGTCGCTTGTAGGACGAAAATATCCGGTCGAGGTTGATCTGTTTCTTTTCTTTTTTGGCTGCGGCATAAGGGGAGAGGGGATCCTTGAGTTGGATCGGATTGATCAAGCCGAGATCATCTTTGATGTTCAAGAGTTCTTTAAGAATAACTGCGTCGTTCTCTTTTTGCGGGCCGCAGGAGATTGGTTTCATAATGCCGACATCGAGACCTTGATCGTGAAGCGATTGGGCCATCAGCGCGGTAATATAAGTTTTGCCTACGCCGGTATCAGTTCCTGTAATAAAGATGCCAGACATGATAATTCCTCCTTGGTGTGTTTGGCGCTGACGGTTATTCTTAGGCGGCTCTCTCCATTGGGGACTGTTGGTGGCCTGATGCCCGAAACATGAAAACCTCGCTCAAACAATTGTTGCGATATTAGCATAGTTTTTTCCGCCTCGCCAATGATAATTGGAATTATCGGCGTGACCGATTTGAAAAACCGGGCATTGTCTTGCAGCTTGGCAACGAGTGAATTGTCTTTTTCAATAATGTCCAAAGCAGCAATGGCAGCGGCGGCGTTGGCTGGTGGGAGGGCGGTTGTGTAAATAAAACTTCTGGCTTTATTTGTAATAAAGTCGATCAGTTCCCGGCTGCCGGCAATAAAGCCGCCATGACTACCTAGTGCCTTTGATAATGTTCCCATGATGATATCAACTTGTCTGTGAAGGTTGAAATGCTCTTCCGCTCCTTTGCCTGTTTTGCCGATTGTCCCGGTGGCATGTGCTTCGTCGATCATAGTTATTGCCTTGAATTTTTTTGCCAAGGCAACGATTTCCGGAAGTGGGGCGATATCTCCATCCATACTAAAGACAGAGTCTGTGATAATTAATCGTTTCTCGAACTTTTCTGATTTGATTAGGATTGATTCTAGCGATTGCATATCACAATGCTTGTAAACTTGGAGTTTTGCTTTTGATAATTTGCAGGCATCGATGATAGAAGCGTGGTTGAGTCGGTCGATGATGATGGTGTCGTTTTCGTCCGTCAAAGCGGCGATTGTTCCGACGTTGGCCATATAGCCGGTGGAGAAAACTAAGGCTGCTTCGCGGTCTTTGAATTTAGCGATCCTTTTTTCTAATTCCTCATGAACAGCTAGGTTGCCAGAAATTAATCTAGAGGCGCCAGCTCCTGTGCCGTGCTCCTTGGTTGCTTTGATGGCTGCTTCAATAATTTGCGGATGATTGCTCAGCCCGAGATAGTCATTGGAACAGAAGGTTTGGACAGGGATGTCGTGGTTGGTTCGGACAGGGACGTCTCGACTGCGCTCGGCGCGAGCAAGCCCTGTCCTTACATTTTTCATTTCCCGGTAAAGGCCGTTTTTTTTGAGGTCTTCCAGTTCTTGTTTTATAAAGTCTAGTATGGTCATTTTTCAAAATGGAGGGACAGCCCTTGTGGCTGTCCGTTTATTCCGGATTTACCAATCAATAATATTTATCTATTATGCCAGAATATGGATATTTTTCCCAATTGTTAACAAGTTTTGCGTTTACTGGGTTGTTGAGGATGTATTCAGCTATTCTGACTGGGCCTTCCTTTTTGCGGACAATATGATCGTGAAAGCGGCCCTGCCATAATTTGCCTTTTATTCCATATTTCCAGCCAATTCGTGTGGTTTTACTCTTGAATCCACCAACAAACTCGGAAACAGATAATCCATCCCCCGAAGGGCTGACTAACAGATGAAGGTGGTCAGGCATTAAACAATAGGTGTAAACAGAAAAATTAGTCCTTTCTCTTTCGTGACGAAGACATTCAATTATTTTCCGATTTAAGTCGTCATTAGTGAAATATTCTTCTCTATTGAAACAGTTAATAGTAATGAAATACGTGGCTAGGGTTGAATAATCGAAATCTTTTAAACGCGGGGATTTTCTATCTGGTTGTTTGCGTGGCATTGTTGCGTTTGGTTCGGACAGGGTTCATCCCTGTCCCTCCATTTCTACCTATAATTTATCAATCTCCAACCCCAAATCCTTTATCATCTTCAAATCTTTACTAGCTTCTTGTCCTTTTGTCGTCAGATAATCTCCAACCAATGTCACGTTTGCTCCGGCCAGGAACATTAATGGCTGTAATTCCCCCAAGGCTTTTTCCCTGCCGCCAAAAACTCCAATATCCGCTTTGGGCATAATGTGTCGATAGGTGGCGATTAAACGTAATACTTCCAGTGGTGTCATTGGCTTATAGTTTTCCGCGGCTTTGGTGCCTGGGACAGGATGGAGTATATTGATCGGCACAGATTCAACTTCCAGGTCTCGCAACATCATGGCTAATTCCACTCTTTGCTCCAACGATTCTCCCAGACCGAAAATTCCACCCGAACAGACCTCAAGTTCCGCTTCTTTAGCTAACTTAATTGTTTGCAAACGCTCAGCAAAGGTGTGAGTGGTGCAGACTTGGTCAAAAAAACTTTCCGCTGTTTCTAAATTATGATGGAGTCTTTTGAGGCCGTTAGCTTTCAGTTCTAAGATTGCTTCTTTGGTCAAGGTGCCGACCGACACGCAGCGATTCAGGCCTGTCTCCTTGTTAATTGCTTGCAGGGCTTGACCCAAGGTGTCGAGCATCGGTTTGGTTTTTGCGCTTTTTCCGGAAGTTACAATGCTAAAACAAGTAGCGGACATATTCTTTTCGGATGCTTTAGCCGCGTTAACAATTTCTTCTTTGGTCATTAAGGGGTAGGTGGGAACGGCCGTTTTAAAATGGGCCGATTGAGCGCAAAACGAGCAGTTTTCTGAGCATTTGCCGGACTTGGCATTCACAATCGCACAAAGTTTGACTTTGTTTCCTTTGTATTTCTGGCGGAGCTTGTTGGCTTCGACCAGTAGTTCAAATGTCTTTTCGTCTGGGGTGTTAATTAGTTTTAGTGCATCTTTGGCCGTGATCATGTTATGATTATATCATAATGACGTCTATTCTTTTTATCCACGGGTTTGCCACCGGTCCGACCATTTGGAGGGATCAAATCCATGAATTGGCCAAAGACTTTCATGTGACGACTGATCTCGATCATATTGAAAAGGCTGAAGATGTGGTCATTGTCGGTTGGTCGATGGGGGGGTGGAAGGCGAT
>JBDRIF010000151.1:0-13775 GCA_043816125.1 bacterium | reverse complement strand
ATGATCCAGGAGCCGAGGAGGAGGGCGAGCCATATTTTCCACTGGCTGAATTGATGTTCTACTTTGTATCCGGCTTTTAGAATTGTGATTGATTCTGCATGAATATCTAAATCTCCCCCATGGATACTACAGGCACGATTGAATTTACCTATTATCTTAAGTTGATCCCCTGTGTGAGTATAATCACCGGCGAATTTTACTTTTTCGACTGTCTTAGCTGCTGCCCAAACTCCGATAGCCCTCTGACCATCGTTAACGTTTAACCAAACATGTTCCTGACGCGGCATGATGTCGCCTACCACCTCTCCAACAAACTCAACTGTCATGCCGTCGTAAGTTTTTGCTTTGTCAATTAGGTCATTGCCGGAGAGAGCATAAGTTGGAAGGATACATGATACAAGTAACAAGTTACAAATAATCACCAATTTCCAAATATCAAATCTCATTCAGATCTCCCTTTGGCGCCGGTAAATCTGGCGATTACCAGGCCGATCAAAATAAATATCGAAGTAAATTCTAAACGGCCGATCCACATCTGAATAATATAGGTTACTTTTAAACCCGACGGCATCCCGGGATCTACGATGCCGGTCGATAATCCAACGTTGGCGGCAGAAGAGACCGATTCAAAAAGAGCCATCTCAAATGGATAACCGTAATATATGCCGACAATTGCGCCTGCCAGATAGGTGATAATATAGCTGATAAAAATGAAAAAAGCAGAACGGACCAATCGGTCTTCCAATAAAATGTCTTTTAGGTGATGAATTTTTGCCACCACGATGGCGGTCCCCGGAGTCATTATCCGCTTAATATCTTGTAGTAACGCTTTGCCAAATATCCCGATTCTCAAGGCTTTGATCCCGCCGGCGGTCGAACAGGCCGAGCCGCCGATCCCCATGGCGAAGATTACCATCAGCAGAGCCAATGAACCCCACTCATTAACAAATTGCGGGGCGTAGACTGTCATAAACCCGGTGCCGGAGTGAGCGGAGATGATCTGGTAAAATCCTTTGCGAAAGTGTGCCAACCAGTTCGGATAAGCCGCATGTTGAGTCAGACCGACTAATGCAATTGTAGTAATTGTGAGAATGGAAAAAAACAAAGTTCGAATCTCGATATTTCTGAAGAATTCTCTGAAATTCCCTTTCCATAACGCATAATGAAGACTAAAGTTTATTGTTCCTAAAATCATCAGCAAAATGGTGACAATCTCATAAGGTAAACTGTGATAATAAAGAATACTTTGTGATTGCGGGGTAAAGCCGCCGGTATCAAAGGCGGCCATAAAGTTCCAGGTTCCATGGAGAAAAGAGCGGACTAGCGTCATCCCTTCGAGCCAGCCGATCAAGGTTAGTAAGCCGGCGCCGATGATCAGGTAGACAAAACTGACCAGCCAGATAAATCGGGCTGTTTGAATAACGTTGGGTAATACTTTTTCGTCTCTGGCTTCACCTACATACATCCTGTATGCTCCGGCGGTTCCTTTAACCAAAAAGGTCAAAGCGATAACAACAATCCCCTGGCCGCCGAGAAACATGATCAGATGCCGCCACATATTGAGTGAGTGGGGGACATGATCGAGATTTTGGATCAAAGCCAAGCCGGTAGTGGCAAACCCGCTCATCGAATCAAAGCAGGCATCGAGAAAAGAGCTGTAAAAGCCGGAAAGAATAAGTGGAACCGCCCCCAGCACCATTGCTACCAACCAGGAGATCGAGGTGATCGCCAGTCCCTGGCTCCAATTCATATCTTTTTTTGAAGGGGTAAACTTTTGCAGCAGTAAACCGATCATTATTGATAATAATCCGCCGATAACAAAATCCAGTGCCGGATCCCATTCCTGAAAGATAAGCGCAGTAACTAGCGGGATAATCATGACGAGACCGAGTCCGACAGTCAATTTGCCAATAATGTGAAAGATGGTCCGGAGATCTTCGTTGGTCGGCCTAAGCAGCATGTTTTTCTTTGCCTATCAGGGCCTCACGTAAAGCTTTTTCCGAATCGATGGTAGCTAAAGCGATAACAGAATCGTCGGACTGGAGAATTGTGTCTCCTTTGGCAAAAATTATCTGGTTGCCGCGGCAGATAGTGGCCAAGATCGAACTGGCAGGGAGCTTTAAGTCTTTAATGTTTTTGCCGGCAGCTGGGGACTTGGCATTGATTATTACTTCGACAATGGAGAGCTTCCCTCTCTTTAAAGCCAATAAATTAAAAATATCTCCCATCGTCGATTCTTCTTCGATCAGTTTTGTAATAATTGAGGTGCTGGAGACGGTATCAATGCCTAATTTTTGGAAGGTCTCTTCGTTCCTCGGGTTGTTGACCCGCGCTATCACTCTGGGGACCCCAAAAGTGTCGCGGGCAAGCTGACAAATGATCAGGTTGTCCTCGTCATCCCCGGTAACTGCTGTGACAACTTGCGCTCTGGAAATACCGGCATCTTCTAGATGGGCAGGGTCGCAGCCGTCTCCACAAACGACCAGGACTTTATCGTGACTTTCGGCAACTCGTTTGGCAATATCTTCTTCTTTTTCAACCAAGGCGACATCGTATTCGGCCAGGGAGAGGGCCCGGGCCAGTGATTCGCCTACTTTTCCGGCCCCGACGATTAAGACATACATTATTTGTTGTCTCCCACTTTATATTCTACTAAACCGTAATCTTCTCCGATAGAAAATTGATTTCTGGCCGATTCTTTGAGGATCGCGCTTCTGAAGATTTGGGCGACAATTGTGGTGGTGCTGATAGTATTGAGGCCGAATTTTTTAAAGATATCAGCCCGAAGCGGATCATAAATTCTGGTAATTACTCTGGGGACGTTGTAGATCTTCTTGGCGATTTCCGAGACCATGATGTTGGAGTTGTCGCCATTGGTTACAGCGGCTAGCGCATCGGCCCTTTCGATCCCGGCCCGTTTTAATATATCGGCGTCAAAGCCGATCCCGGTTATGGTGATCCCGTTAAAATCGGGACCGAGACGTTTAAAAGCTTTTGCCTTCTTGTCAACAATAACTACATTGTGTCCTTCGGTCGACAGAATCTGAGCCAATTGCGAGCCGACCCGGCCGCAACCGACGATGATAACGTGCATTAAGACTCCTTTTTAGCTGAGGTTTCCGGTGCGATAGTGTTTGGTTGCAACACTCCACCCGACATCACAAACTTAAAAGCATCTTCGATCTTCATATCGAGCAAAATAACTTCTCTGGCCGGAACGATAACGGTGAAGCCGGTAGCCGGGGTAGGTGTGTTCGGAATAAAGACATTGATCATTTTTTCTTTGCATTTGGCTTCAATTTCATTTGGAGCATCGGAGGTAATGAAACCCATCGACCAGACCCCTTTGCGTGGATATTCAACTAAACAGGCTCGGCGGTATTCATCCGCACTTTTTTGATGAAAAAGGACATCATTAATCTGTTTGACCCCGGAATAGATGCTTTTGACGATTGGAACTCGATAGAGAAACTCTTCACCAAACTTAAAAAGTTGAGCGCCGATAATCCAGGTGGCAAAGAAACCGACCAGAAAGATCAGGATAATTGATAGTAGAAGACCCATGCCAGGAACCGGTTTGCCGGCAAAAGTAGCGAGCAAATTGCCCAAGATACTGTCGAGAAAGGTGAAAATAAAATGGAGGAGCCAGATTGTGACTAATAATGGGAGCAGAGTGATTAAACCTCGTAAGAAGTAACCCGTTATCCTATGCCATAAATTTTTCGGTTCCATTTTATCCCCCTTTGGTCTGATAAATCAGTCGGTTGATAGCGGCTAGATAGGCCTTGGCTGAGGCGACGATAATGTCTGTGTCGGCTCCATGGCCAACATAGATCCGGTCGTTTTTGTCTTTGATTCTGACGGTAACTTCACCCAAAGCGTCGGTCCCTCCGGTGATCGCCTGGATCGAATAATCGACCAGTGACGATTTAACTTTTGTCAGTTGATCAATAGCTTTATAGGCGGCGTCGACCGGTCCGGCCCCTTTTGCCACCTTTTTAATCTTCTTCCCCTTATGTTTCAGGGTGATCTTGGCTTGAGGCTGGAGGTGACTCCCCGATTTAATCTCGACTTTTTCAATCGTAAACGCTTCTTCAACAATATATACCTCTTCGGCTACGATAATCTCCAAATCTCGTTCACCGATATCTTTTTTCTTATCGGCAACTTCGAGAAAACGCTGATACGCTTTTTCCAGTCCCTCTTTATCAAGTTCATAACCCATATCTTTTAGTTTCTTTTGCAGGGCATGACGGCCCGAGTGCTTGCCCATCACTATCTTAGATTCTGTCAGACCGATACTTTCGGGGGTCATTATTTCATATGTCTCCCTGTCGGCCATTACCCCGTGTTGATGAATCCCTGCCTCGTGGGCAAAAGCATTGGCGCCGACTACCGCTTTATTCGGCTGGACCATCATGCCGGTCAGGGTGGAGACCAAGCGGCTGGTTTTGTAGATCTCTTTGGTGTTGATATTGGTTTCGCAGCCAAAAATATCTTTTCTGGTCTTGAGTGTCATGACGACTTCTTCAAGCGAGGCATTTCCGGCCCGTTCGCCAATGCCGTTGATTGTGCATTCTACCTGGTCGGCTCCGGCCTTGATCGCGGCCAGAGAGTTTGCTACGGCCAAACCGAGGTCGTTATGGACGTGGACGCTGATTGTGATATTTTTTTCTTTGATTTGCGGGACATTGGCGATCACATCTTCGATCAATTTCCCGAATTCCCAGGGGCTGGTATAGCCGACAGTATCCGGGATGTTGACAGTTTTGACCCCGGCTTCAATAACACTTGCTATCACTTTATACAGAAAATCTTTCTCTGTGCGGCCGGCATCTTCCGGTGAAAATTCAACATCAGGGCAGAGAGAGCAGGCGTACTTGACCATTTCAGTGGCGGTTTTAAGGACTTGTTCCGGGGTCATTTTGAGCTTCTTAGCCATATGGATCGGTGAGGTGGCGAGAAAGACATGGATTCTCGGTTTGGCTGACGGTTTAACCGCTTCCCAGGCCCGGTCAATATCCAGTTTCTTGGCTCTGGCCAGCGAGCAGATCGAGGGGCCTTTGACCTGTTCGGCAATCGCCTTGATCCCGTCAAAGTCTCCTTGGGAGGCAATGGCAAAGCCAGCTTCGATAACATCAACATTAAGTTTTGCCAGCTGTCTGGCGATCTCCATCTTTTCTTCGGGGTTTAGTGAGGCTCCGGGGCACTGTTCGCCGTCTCTAAGGGTTGTATCGAATATCTTGATCGTTCTGTTCATGGAGTCAATTTTAGCACTAAAAAAAAGTCATTTCTAGTGAAATTATGATCGGAATTTACTGACAAGATGGTATGCAGGTTAGTTGTCATACATTTGCGCCAAAGTTTGTTCAGGGAGAGGTAGTTATTCCCCGAATTGACCTGGTTCGGATCACTCCGCAACAACAGTCGAGATTGAGACTATTGGCGGATAACAGAGACCATCTGACCAGGTTGGCAGCTGGCAAATTCCCTAATTTGCCTAAGGAGATTAGTTACGCTGCTGATGCTATTGTTAACGGCGGAGTAAGACCGGAAGATTGGTTTAATGAAACGGATACTCGGGAGGTCTTTGACCGCGAAGTTGCAAAACACCCTGAAGCGCTTTTTATAATTGCCTCAAATTGTGGCAATGCCCCATTACACAGTGGGGAAGGGAATTTTGATGCTGCTCAAGGGGCTTATGCTTTGGCAGCTAGAGATAATGAGGTCATTGGTTCTTCGATAGAAGATAGATCATATTTTTCGCTGGTCTTCGGGAGAAGGCGTGGTTTAAGAATTCAATACGTGAATTTTTCAGTATTAGGTGAACCAATTAATGAAGATGTAGCGGTGGCGGTCAGTGGTCGCCCATTAGTGCATCGAGGGCAACCATCTTCTTTAACTGAAGTATTGCAGACTTCTATTACAGATCCGCGCCATGTGTTATTGTTGCCCGAAGTCGCAGTCGGTGATATTGCGAGGATGCCGCTGGGGTTGCGAACGCTGCAGCATTACATACGAAAAGGCGGGGCTGCCCATATTATGGGGTTAGTAGCTTCAAATCATCCTGTGACCATTGATCTTGCTCGGGAATCTCTCTGCTGTGGTGAATTATCGCCAGAAACTATTGTCAAAGCGCTAATGAAATATGGCTATCAGCAAGGAGATTATCAGCTATATAAAGATGCGGAAAGAAATTATTTGTATCTCCGAATCAAATTAAATCCTTATCGCCATACATTTTGGGCTCAGAAAGGGTTGGAGTGGTTTATCGGTGTGATTGGTAATGAACTCCCAGCTCATCCGGGCTCTACCCCAATAGATCTTTATAATAGAGTGATAAAATCTGTCGGTTTGACTATTCCCGAGTTGCAGGCTTTTTTGGTAGAGGAGCTGGCAGTTGAAGAGGCTGTCTTGATGGGGAATGGTAAAGATCCGAGAATATATATATCACAGTATCCGCATGATCCTGGTCAGGTCATTCGATTGGCCGATAATGACATTAGAGATTCAATTACTGCTGGGTTGATCGGTTTGGTCGTCTAAAATCACGATTTTTCTGAAATTTTAGCCAAAAACTGTCGATATATATCATAAGGAGAGCTGTATATAAATGGCCTTACTATTTGGAATATTCAATCGGGCAATCGCGCGGAATCCTTACCCCGCCCGTTTTCGTTCGCCCGGAAACAAAACTGCCAGCCTTGAACATCTGACACCGATTCGCGGCGTACAGGCCTCCATTGTTCATGCTCTAACCTGGCATGAAATGCCGAGTGAAATTGATGACAAAATATCACAATTACTTGGCATACAGAATCTTGGTGATCATTCACAAATTCAAAAAGATTATCTCTCCTTTACAGTCTATTCCTTAAAACAAATGATCGGGGCAGGGACGATATCTGCTGATACCGCCTGGACGCTCTTTTTTGAGGAATATGAGCATCTGGCAGTCGTTGTCGAAGATACTTTTGTCGGTATGAGAAGAGCCTTTCTGGGGAGAACGTTGGAGCTGTTAGAACATGAATTTGGCGCCAGCAGACTAGAGGCCTTGGTTAATGAAAACTGTCGCAATAAAGAAGGTTTTTTTGATGTTCGTCAATTTGAGTTTTTACTGCGAGCTGGTGAGGCCGGTTTAGCTCAATATGAAAGATATCAGAAATGGTCAGAGGCATTTACTTTCAATGAGGAATTTGGAGAAAATGTTTCTGAGCCGCTCAGAGAAGAATATAAAAAAGCCCTCTGGCTGGAGATGCGGACTATCGAGTCGCAATTAGGTCAGCCTAGTTTTAATCTTGATGTCGAGCAGTTTACACTCCATCGTTCTGTGGGGCGATATGTTGCGGGGAGTAAAAAAGGGGTTGTCGGTTCAGTTGATCTTTTTCAAAGCAGCTGGTCCAAACAATCGGGCGGTTCGATCGATTCGACTATCAAAGCAGAGATTGGGCATTGGTATTTTGATCTTTTTTGTCTTCCTCAGAATGAGTGGGTATCAGAATTAATGGACCGGATGAATCTTGCCGCCTTTACCTCCCGGATTAATGCAGTTTTTGACGAGTCTGATCTCAACCTCTTACCACCCGAAAGTCAGGCCTTTCTATCTGGCGGCTATTTTCTCTCCTGTCGGGGGTTGGAACTAAGGACTTTCAATGATATAGCAGATCAGGTTAAGGATCCCGAAGCACTTTATCCGATCTATCCGGGAGAACTTCCGGGTAATTATGAAGGGTTGATTGGCCAACCACATGTTACCGCCGAACGGGTTGAGAGAAAAGTTAGAAAGAGTGTTATAAATGCATTTTTTGCGCAAAATTTGGAAGTCGAAAAGGTTTATCAGTTTTACCGCCGATTAGGGTTCTTCTTTTCTTTGCGTAATCTCTCTTGGGCGATTGATAAAGGCAATAGCGAGAGTGAGACGAGTGGCCTGGCTGAATTGGCGATTGTGACACAGACACAGGTAGAAGAGATGGCAAATCAGAGTTTTGATTTATTACAACAAGGTTTACGGCAGGTGTATTTAAGTGGTTATTCTGCAGTTAAGATTGCTGCTGCTGAGCGGTCGATTGTTTGTGGTGATGCTTCGGCATTATCGGTGCTAGAAGAGGAGTTAAAAACTGGAAATACAGATGCCAGCTTATTGGCTATTACCAGTATAGGTCGGCTCAATCGTGCTGATGGGTATGCTATTCTTCTTGATTTTATAAATCATTCTTCTTATTCTCCCGCCACAACTGTAGCTGCCGAAGTATTGGGGGAGGGTAATTATGTGGAGGGGGTCAGGGCCTTAGCGAATATATGGAATCACCATCGGGAGGCTTATGTAAGAACGGGAGTTAAATGTAGCTTAGGACAGATAGTAAAAAAAACCGACGGGCCGACTAGAAAATTGGCTCAAGAAACTCTAGATAAGATTGTCAGAAAAGAACAGGTGACTAGACGAAGAAGTACTATGAATCGTTGGCAAAGACTGATTGATTATACTGTTGAATTGTTTACTACTCACCGCTGATAGAGATATTGTTAATCAAAACAGTCGGTGCCCCTGCGCCGCCGAAGAATCTAAGGTCTGAGCCGACTTCCTCAATATGTTGTAACAAATCGATCAAGTTACCGGAAATTGTTATCCCTTTGACCGGATAGGTTTTTTTGCCATTCTCGATCATGATTCCCAAAGCGCCGATAGAGAATTCTCCTGAGATCGCGTTGGCGGTGTGGATCCCCATTACCTGATTGACGTAGAGGCCTTTTGCAACAGTTCGGAGTATTGAGTTCGGAGTTTTTGAGCCCGGAACAATATAAAAATTAGATGGGCCGACGCCGGGACGGCCGGAAAATCCACCACGGACGGCGTTGCCCGTCGATTCAGTTAATCCTTTGTTAGCAGTATAAGTATTGAACAGGAATGTATTGAGTTTTCCGTTTTCGATCAGCTTTGTCTCCTGCGTGGGGACCCCTTCGCTGTCAAAAGGGCGGGTGGCGAGCCCGTTTTCTAAGCGGCCATCATCAATTATGTTGAGGATCTTAGCGGCAACAATTTCTCCAATCTTTCCGGCAAAGAGCGATCTCCCTTTTTGTACCGCTTCGGAGGAGAGGGGTGAGATAAGCACTTCCAGCAATGCGACGGCCACCAGTGGGTCGAGGACGATCGGGAGTTTTTGACTCTCGATTGTTTTGGCCCCAAGTAATTCTGTTGCCCGTTGCGCCGCTTCCTGTCCGACTTTTTCCGGGTTCAGGTCAGCCAGCTTCTTAACAAAGTCCATGCCAAACCCCATCTCCATCCCGCCATCAATGGCAATCACTTCGGCATCAGCACTGCAATTATTTGATTTGTATGTTAGATCCAGCCCGTGCGAATTGGCGATCCAGACCTCACCTTCGGAATCAGAGTAGGAGATCTTTTCTGTCTTTTTTACCCTTTTGTCGGATTTGTAGGCTGACTCTTCGATTCTTAAGGCAAGTTTTATTTTGTCTTGGATGCTTGTTGTTGTAATTGATGGGTCGACCAGTGGGCCTATAGGCCTATTGGCTTTTAGGCCTTTAGGAAGTTCATGATATTCATCAGCAACAGTGTTCCTGGCATTGGCGATCGCCTGGTCAATCGTTTCTTCAATTACATCTTCGTCAAGGTCGGAGGTGTAAGCGAAACCGAGTTTTTTGTCTTTTATTACTCTGATCCCGAGTCCTGATTCTGTAACTTCTTCAATTGATTCGACTTTTTGATTTAGTACGTTAATTTGCAGGCTTTTGCTGGAGGAAAAATAGACTTCGGCTTGGTCGATGTTTTTTTGGAGAGCTTTTTTGAGGATTGCCTGATGGTCCATTTAGTCTAACCTGCCTGAACAGCAGTGATAGCGACAACGTTCACAATGTCATCAATGGAACAGCCGCGGGAGAGGTCGTTAACCGGCTTGGCTTCGCCCTGAAAGATCGGTCCATAGGCTTTGGCATGAGCTAAACGTTCGGTTAATTTATATCCAATGTTCCCGGCGTCTAAGTCTGGGAAGATTAAAATGTTTGCCTGACCGGAAATCGGACTGCCAGGGGCTTTTCTCTGACAAACTTTTGGTACAAGGGCGGCGTCGAGTTGTAATTCGCCGTCAAGAATCAGGTCTGGTGCTCTCTTTTTAGCAATCTCGGTCGCCTTGATCACTTTATCTACATCCGGGTGTTCAGCCGATGTTTTTGTAGAAAAAGAGAGCATAGCTACTCTCGGCTCTTTACCAATGAGGCGGCGATATGATTCTGCCGTTTGTAAGGCGATGTCGGCCAATTGTTCGGCGGTCGGATTGGGGACAACCCCGCAGTCGGCATAAAACAAAATGCCGTCTTCGATTACGGTCTTTTCGGAAAAGATCATGGCAAAGAAGCTGGAGATAATTGAGGAGTCGGCCGCTTTGCCGATACATTCGATTGTCGCTTTGATCGTCTCCGAAGTAAAGTGAGTGGCTCCGGAGACCATTCCGTCGGCTTCACCTTGAGCGACCATCATCGCTCCGAAGTAGGGGTAATCGTCGGCCAACAGATGCCTGGCTTTTTCGATCGTCATCCCTTTATGCTGGCGGCTCTCTTTTAATATCTGAATGTATTTATCAAATTTTGGATGCTCACGAGGGGTGACGATTCTAGTATCGGAGAGGTCGACATCGTTTTCGGTGGCCACCGCTCTGATCTCTTTCTCCAGACCGATCAAAATAACTTCGGCCAATTTACTGCTGTTAATTAATTCGGTCGCTTTAAGGACCCGCAGGTCGGTCGCTTCTGGTAAAACGATCTTATTGTTAAGGCGTTTGGCTTTATTCCAGATATCGTGAACAAAAGTAGACATGAGGTTATATTACAATTTCGACATTAAAAGGTCAAGGTCGCGCTTATTGGTCAAATTCAGCAGCGGGAGGAACTTTTGCCAGACGAGAAATGTTAATTCTGCATCTCCCATCGCCCGGTGGCGATTCTTGGTCTCAAACCCAAAATGACTCCCGACTGTGTGGAGTTTATGGTTAGGTAATTTGGGGAGGAGGTGACGGGCGAGTTTGACTGTGCAAACTATAGAATTCTTTAAATCTTTGTTGGTCGCTTTTTTAAGGTGATGTTTAATAAAGGAGAGATCAAAGCTGGCATTATGAGCAACCAGTATCGTATCTTCTCCAATAAAATCCATAAACCTATTCATCACCTGTTTTATCGGCGGAGCTTCTTTGACCAGGTCGTCATCGATGCCGGTCAGCTCCGTAATCTTTGGTGGGATAGGGAGGAGCGGCCTGACCAGTGAGCTGAAAACATCGATCAATTCGGTCCCCTTGGCTTTGATGGCGCCGATCTCGGTAATTTCATTTTCGATCGGTTCCAGACCTGTTGTTTCAATATCCAGAATTACATATTCGAGTGAACCGAGCGGATCACCTTTGACCCGGTTGAGGAATTTATACTCTTTGGCCAACTCTTGAAATTCTTTATCGTTTACCAGATCGGCAACCATAAATGTATTCTATCATTGCTGTCAAATAATGAAATTTTACACGAAAAATGTCGACATATATAAAGAGAGGTGTAATAATGCCCTTGCCATTGGAAAAAGCTCGAACACCGTTTCCTTTTCTGTTTAAAAGTTCGCTCGAAAAGAATCCTCGCAAATTTACTCGTCAGGGGATTGTTGAGCTTCATCGAGAAGTTGAGGACGATGTTAGATGGGCATTGGAAGCATTTGAAGGGCCAACTCTCTGTCCTATATCAATAGAAGTCCTAGAACCGGCGGAGCTTGCTGCTCATATGGTTGAGACTCGTCTGGTTGAACCGGGAAAAGTCTCTGAGGTGGGAGCCCCTGCTGGACTGACGACAAGTGAATTGAGAAATGGCGAATTGCATTACACCATTTATTATAATCGGCAAGCGTTGGAAGAGACCTATGCAGCACGTAGATATTTAGGTGCCGGGGCTGTGATGGTTCACGAAATTCTGACAACCGTTAGCGGCCCATTTTTGCAAACTCAAATGGTTGCGTCCGGTCATAACAATCTCAATCCAAAAGATAACCGGGAGACGATGCTTTGTTTTGTCGGGCCTCTTTCGTTTTTAGACGAAGGTTTCGCCTGTTACGGTTCCGAACTCCCATATCATTCTCAACGGTTAGGAGAGCTTGAAAGTGAAATAAGAGATGGGGCCTATCCTGAGATGACAGCGGATTTGTTTACTGATTATCATTTTATAGGAGCTTTGGCTTTATTGAAGATCGACTATGTCTTTCATCTCAATCCTCTGATAGATCTAATGCATCGACCTGTTGGCTATGATATTTTGAGACCAAATGGGGTTTTTCGAGAAGTAATGAATTTGTACGCTAAGGCGAATTCATGTCTCAATGAAGCCCCATTAGAAGTTGGTTAGCCCTTAGATAGCATGTAATTTGTATTTTCTGGATCCTAACCCAATCTCTTCTGCGTATTTTAGTTGTGTTTCCCAATTGATTTTTGGCCAGACGGTTTTGAATTTGTCGTTGCCTTTAATGCGGCCATCTGTTTTGTTGACCAAATCAATACAGGCCTGATCGATCGCCACCGGATCAAACGATGCCAAGACCCCAATGTCAGGGACAATCGGTTCGCTGTTAAAGGGATAGCAATCACATCCTTCGGAAACATCGGTGATGAAACTTATGTATGCTGTTTTCTTTTTAAAGTGGCCGATGATTCCGGCGCAATATTCAGCGATCTTTTCTGCTACCATATCCGGATTCCCCGCCCAGTCAATTGGGATCGCATCGAAATTACAGGAAACAATGCACTGACCACAACCGATACACTTATCTAAATTAATTTCTGCTTTACCTTGAGTATCAAAGGCGATTGTATCTTTAGGGCAATTATCAATGCATTTGCCACAAGCGGTACACAGCTCTTTGTTAACAACCGGTTTAATGTTGGCATGCATCTGCTGTTTGCCGGCGCGTGAAGCTAAGCCCATGCCGATATTTTTTAGCGCTCCGCCAAAGCCGGTTAATTCATGGCCTTTGAAGTGGGTAACTGTGATCAAAGCGTCCGCTTCAAATATGGCTGGGCCGATATAGAGTTCTTTGAAATGTTTCCCTTGGTAGGGGACTTTTTCGTGAGCCCAGCCGATCAGACCGTCGTTGATCACTACATGAGCACCGGTTTTGCCAAAGGTGTAACCGTGATCGGATGCTGTTTGCAGGTGGGAGAGGGTGTCGCCGCGGGAACCTCTATATAATGTGTTGGAATCGGTCCAGTAGGGATTGCCTTTGAGTGCTCTGACTTTTTTAACTATCGGCTTGACTCGATCTGGCTTGAGGTAGGCCTGATTACCGCGCTCGCCGAAATGGATCTTCAACGCGACGAAGTCTTTGGGTGAGATTATTTCTCCTAAGCCGGCCTGGTCAAACAACTCATCGATTTTATTGAGATCTTTTGTGAAGAAAACTTGACTCATTTTGATAGTTCAGCGACTTTTTTATGAAAATCCAACGCATTCCTGATCTCCTTCATATCCTGCCACATAAACCATTTCGGTTTCCCTTCTTCTTTTGACGGATTGCGCAGGAGGTAGGAGGGATGAAAGAGGGGCATGACGGCGATTTCAGTGCCTGGATATTTTGTCCATTTCCCTCTGATCTTGGAAATTGGCTCATCAATCTTTAGGACCGCTTTAACGGCCGGAGTCCCAGCTAATAGAATTATCTTTGGTTTAACCAATCTGATCTGAGCTTCCAAATAATCCCAACAGGCGGCTTGTTCATTGGGGAGCGGGGCTCGATTGTCAGG
>JBDRIF010000150.1:0-4474 GCA_043816125.1 bacterium | reverse complement strand
TGGTCCCGACCAGAGAATTGGCTATCCAGGTCGACGAATCACTCCGTAAGATCGGCCGACCACTGGGAATAAGAACAGCAGTCTTAATCGGCGGCGCCTCCATGAGCAATCAGATCCAATCAATTAAACGTAATCCTCATATCATTATTGCTACACCAGGGAGACTCAACGACCACCTCGAGCGCAAGACCATCAGCCTGAACGCAGTAAAGATCCTGGTCCTTGACGAAGCCGACCGAATGCTCGACATGGGTTTTATGCCTCAGATCGAAAGGGTCCTTCAGCATGTCCCCAAAGAAAAACAAGTGATGCTCTTCTCTGCAACTATTCCGGACAAGATCGTCAGCATTGCCACCAGATATATGAAGATGCCGGTGAGTGTCGAAATTGCCAGATCGGGCACAATAGCCGACAAAGTTACCCAGGAATTATTTATCATTAACAAAGAAGATAAACCAAAACTATTGGAAAAACTCCTTTATCAATATCGTGGTACCGTCTTGATTTTCAGTCGGACTAGACGGGGAGCTGCCCGGATTAATCGAGGCTTAAAAAGTTTAGGCCATAGTTCAGCCGAAATCCATTCTGACCGCTCCTTAGCCCAGCGACGAGAAGCCTTAGAAGGGTTTAAAACAGGTAAATACAGAATTCTCGTAGCCACCGATATTGCCGCCCGAGGAATAGACGTTAAAGGGATTGAACTGGTACTTAATTATGATCTGCCGGATGATTCAGAAAATTATGTTCACCGGATCGGCCGGACAGGAAGAGCAAAACACGAAGGACGAGCCATCTCGTTTGCCACCCCCGATCAACGGGGCGAAGTCAAATGCATCGAAAATGTGATGAGGACTGCCCTCCCTGTCGTTCAGCATCCGGAAGTCGCGACCAGCACTTTTTATGAACCGCCAAAAACCCGTCGCCCCTTTGCCAAAAGCCGCTCTCGTTTTCCCCGTCGCGGCCGCAGATAATACTCCATAAAAAAAGGCCCCGAGTTTCCTCAGAGCCTTCTTATTAAAACTAAGCTTTTTAGTAACTTAGAATCTGTCGTTTCTTGGACGACTTTCAGTCTTCGGTTTAGCTTCATTGACTGTCAGTTCGCGATCGCCCCATTTTTGGCCGCTCATGGCTGCAATGGCTTTTTCAGCGTCAGCGTCTTCCATATCAACAAATCCAAAACCTCTAGATCTGCCACTGAACTTGTCAGTAACGATTCTAGCGGAAAGAACTGCACCAAATTCTTCGAATTTAGTTTTCAGATCTTCGTCTTTAATAGACCAAGGTAAATTGCCTACGAATATACTTTTCATATAATGTTTCTCCTTTATAGTTTATTTCTGCGATTAACGGAATGAAGAGGCCTAACAATGAGGGCTCGACATGATCTTCTTGCAGTTTCTTCAAATCTTTCTCCATTAACTTCGACTCTTTACTTAGACATTGTAACAGATGACTGTGTAAATGTAAAGTCCTTTTCTTAATATCAGCTTCTTTTGGAGAAAATTTCACTTTGTATGTAAATTATTTTCTGTTAAGATAAGTTATCATGCGTAACGCGTTAACAGCCATTTTCCTTTTTGGCCTCTCCCTGGCCGGTCTCGCCCTCTTTAATGCAGACCCCGAGCTTCTCCCTCCGGATAAAACAGTCTATATTGAGACTCGACTCAAAGAGAGTGATGAGGTCATTGAAATAGCGTTAAATCGGACCAGTAAGAGAACTTTCGACGAGAAAGACTATATCATCAATCAGGCCGACAGCGATAATCACCGAACGATCACCTACTATGTTCTGAGCGGAGAAACGATAAAAACTCATTCATTCTTCAGTCAAAATTCCGCCGAGGGAAAAACCGTTAACAGCTCAACGATTGAGTTCGACTGGAATAACCTGCTCGCCTATGTCGAATGGCAAGACTTCGTAAAATCAGAGAAGAAAACAAAAACCGTGAAGCTGACTAAGAACACCATTATTGTCGATGAACTAAGGATCTTTGCCCAAAATCTGCTCCGCCAGAAACAAAAAGAATCGACCGCCAGACTCCTTTTGCCTAACGGAGAAACTATCAACATGAAAGTCAAAGTACAGGAAGAGATAAAAGAGGTTAAGGTAAACAATCAACCGATAAAATATTTCCGGGTAACCATGAAACCGGACCTTGGCCTGATCTCACTGATCATTCCCGAGGTTGATTATTGGTTTGCCGCCGAACCGCCATATAATTTTGTCCGCTACAGCGGCCTGCAAAGCGGCCCCGGTTCTCCCGATGTAATTATCGAAGCTGTCCCTGTAAAAAATTAGTCTTAAGCGAAGGAATTTAAACCGAGGATCTTTTTGCAGATATTATTAGCATGGTCACCGGCCCGCTCCAGATTGCTCAGGATGTCTAAATAGACAATCCCGGATTTAGGTTCACACTCGGACTTCCCCAGTCGATCAATATGGTTATCCCGGTATTGCTGTTCGAGCGTGTCGATCTTCCCTTCGAGTTCCAAAGCCTGAAGAGCCATATTTTTATCCCAACGTTCAAAAGCCTCAATTGTTAGAGCCAAAGACTGTGAAACATATCCACTTAACTCCCTTATCTCGTCTTCTGCCGATTTGGAAAACTTGATATTTTCTTCATCCTTCAAAATCAACAAATCCATAATATTTTCGGAAATATCACCCACTCTCTCGATATCGTGGATCAGATGCAGATAACCAACCGAAGTCCTTGATTGATCTTCGGTTAAGGACTGTTGATCGATCCGCACCAGAAAAGCGGTAATCTCATTTTCCAATTGATTAACAACTTCTTCCCGCCGGCGTAATTTCTCAAAAACAGCCTCCCGCTCCCGATGTTTCTCAATATAAACAGCCCCTATCGCCAGGTCGATCTGCTGATTGGCATAATAGCCCATGCGTGTAATTTCCTTCTTCGCCTGCGCCAGGGCAATATCAGGAGTTACCAACATCAGATCATCAAGATATTTGGAGCCATGCTCAATTATTTCGGTCTCCCCCTTGATCAGCTTAGTCAGAAAAGTCGCAAAAATACCGGTAAAGGGGATAAAGAGCAAACAATTGACAACATTAAACAATAAATGAGAGTTGGCTACGTGACGCTCAATATGCTCCCCCGCCCAGACATTGCCCGGTGTTATTGCGTCAACAAGATAAAGAAATATCGGCCGACCTTCGAGCTGAAAATTCAACAAGACCAACATATATGAGGCCCCGACCACTTTGATCAATGTGTGTGCCCAGGCGGTCCGTTTGGCGGTAATATTCCCATTCAACGCAGCTAATTGAGCGGTGATCGTTGTCCCGATGTTATCGCCCAAGATAACCGCAAAAGCTGTCGTAAAATCTAAAAGCCCTACCCCGGCCAGTGTCATGGTAATCCCGACAGTAGCCGAACTACTCTGAATAACCATAGTTAAAACCATCCCCGTTAGAACCGCTAATAAGGGATTATGACTAAAAGTTACAAAGAGCTGCTGAAATTCAGGGCTGTGCTTTAATGGGGCAAAAACACTGGTCATGACCGTCATACCAAAAAAGAGGAGCCCAAAACCGAGGATGATCTGCCCCAAATATTTGGCATTTTTTCTGGGAATAAAGAAATGCATCAATACTCCCAACCCGATTGCCGGCAAAGCATAATGGTGTATCTTAAAAGCGATGATCTGAGCCGTTATGGTTGTCCCGATATCGGCCCCGTAGATGACGCCGATCGCTTGCTTCAATGTCATCAACCCTGCCTGAACGAAGCCGATCAGCATGACGGTGGTAGCAGAGGAACTTTGGATAATAGCTGTAACAAAGGCCCCAACTGCAACCCCACCTAAGACACGAGTAGTCAGCAGTTCGAGGATCTTACGGAGATTCTTGCCTGCCATCTTTTGCAGGCCGTCCGACATGACTTTCATGCCGTAGAGAAATAATCCGAGGCCACCAAAAACGCCAAAAAAGATATTATCAGTCATGTCGCAATTATTATATCAGATTGCAAACAAAGATAAATCTACTTCTTTTTCGCTTAGAAAGTGTTTATTTCCAATATTTTTTTAGCCACGTTATTCGCGTGGTCGCCCACACGCTCTAAATTACTCAGGATATCAAGAAAAACGACCCCGGATTTGGGATCACACTCGTTAGTTCCCAAACGCCTAATATGATT
Source organism: bacterium (assembly GCA_043816125.1). Taxonomy (GTDB): domain Bacteria; phylum Margulisbacteria; class WOR-1; order O2-12-FULL-45-9; family O2-12-FULL-45-9; genus JBDRIF01. The sequence continues at coordinate 311 of JBDRIF010000150.1, read as the reverse complement.
ATCGCGATACTGTTGTTCGATCGCATCAACCTTCCCTTCAATTTCCAAAGCATGGAGGGCGATATTTTTGTCCCATTCATCAAAAGCTTCCATGGTTACAGCGATCGATTCATTGACTACACTACTCAAGTGTTTAACTTCATCAACCGCCGTATCGGTAAACTGAATATTTTCTTCGTCCTTGAGGACAACCAGATCCATAATATTTTCCGCGATATCCCCGATCCTTTCAATATCATGAATTAGGTGCAAGTAGCCGGCAGTGGTTGTCGCCAACTCTTCGGTAATTGATTGCTGATCGATCTTGATCA
>JBDRIF010000149.1:0-7763 GCA_043816125.1 bacterium | reverse complement strand
GCGGCAGTCTATGCGGCCCGCAAACAACTCGACTTTTCTGTTTTAACTAAGGATATTGGCGGCCAGACGATCTGGTCGAGCGATGTCGAAAATTATACCGGCTTCCAGTTTATCTCCGGCCCCGACCTGGCGCAGAAGTTTCGTGACCATTTGGCGCAGTATAAATTCGATTTGCAGGAAGGGGTTGAGGTTGCTAAGGTTTCTAGGGTTGCTAAAGGTGCTAAGGTTGCGACCAATTTTTCAGTCGTAACCACTGATGGTCAAATTCTGGAAACAAAAACTATCATTGTCGCTTCCGGTAAAATCCCACGGCTACTAAACGTTCCAGGCGAGGAAAAATATAAGGGCAAAGGCGTAACTTATTGTGCGACATGTGACGGGCCTCTTTTTGCCGGCAAAACAGTTGCTGTTATCGGGGGAGGGAATTCAGGGCTCGATGCCGCTCTGCAAATGATGAAAATCTCGCCCAAAGTATATTTGTTGACCGATATCGATAAATTGACCGGTGACGCGGTGATGCAGGAGAAGCTCAAAGCCGCAGCGAATGTGGAAATTATTTACAAAGCAAAAGTTCAGGGAATATCAGGCGAAATGATGGTTAAGGGGTTAAAGCTGGACGATCGCGATCTGGCTTTGGAGGGGATATTTGTGGAGATCGGCTTAGTCCCGCACTCTACTTTTATCGACTTTGTAGATAAAAACGACAAAGGGGAGATTGTGATTAATTGTGGGGCTCAAACTTCCGTTCCCGGAATCTTTGCCGCCGGAGATGTAACCGATGTGCCGGCCAAACAGATAGTTATTGCGGCCGGGGATGGGGCCAAGGCGACGATGGCTGCGTCTAAGTATTTGGCGACTCATTAAAGGAGTGGGTTGATGCGGATAAAGGGACTTTTGTTATTTACACTGGCGCTGTTCGTTTTGTTAATAATTAATTGGCAGGTAGGTTGTGGGCAGAATTCAGAAGCGGGTATTTCTACGACAACCACAGGCTCCTCCGCGACAACCACAAGCACTTCTGTAACGACTACGACTGGAGCGGCCAGCGCAGATATTATCTTTATCCAACTGCCGTTTGATGTTAATAATGTTGGGGCGGTATCTCCTCTTGGATACTTAGCTGCCTATTCGCGCAGTAATCCCTCTCCAGCCCATATGTATGGTCAGTCGCGGCACCTGGTTTGGAACAAAGTGTTGGGTGTGAGTTATGAAGTTTACGCGCCAGCCACGGCTGAAGTGGTTACATACCGTAAATATTATGATTATGGTTTTTATTTTGGCAATAGTGATTGTCAATACTTTCTTGATCATATAGGGTCCCTGGCTCCATCCTTTGAGGCTTTGTTGGTTGCTCATATTGAGGGGGAGGCCATTGAAGAGTCCAGCCCTTTTCTGCAGGTGGATACTCCCTTTAGTGTGCCAGCCGGAATGTTGATCGGTTATACAGGCGCTCAGATTTACGGTGATTCGTACTATAGTAGTTTTGACTGGGGCTTTTTGGCTTACACTTCTCCTGAGGGGATTGTCAGTTTGGAATCGTATCCTTCAGTGATCTATCGCTATGCTCGTTCTGTTTATGATTACTCATCAGACGATGTTAAGGAACAATTGAGAGACCTGGCTGGCCGTTGGCTAGCTGAAACAGAAGATTTTATAAGTCGTGAGGGAGAACCTCCTTTAGGAGCTTTCGGCTGTGATGTGGTGGGAACTCTTCAGGGGGTCTGGTTTTATGATAAGGTTGTTGATCCGGATTGGGGACAAAAAATTGCTGTTTTCTCCCCGTACTATTTAAATTCGGCCAATCTGCAAATTGGTCTGCACATTCCAGATATTGATATGTTTGGCGCCTATTATGACATTGTGCCGAGTGAGGTAGGGCGAGAGGATCGATGTTTTGCTAATGTGACAACAAATGAGGGGATTGTCGGTTATGTTTTGCAAAGCTCTTATGGTTGGGATGATGGTTTGCTTTTGGTTCAAATGGTTGATGAAGATACTTTGAAGTTGGAAACTAGAAAGGATATCCTGACCATGCCCTCAAGCCCATCATTTTCGGCCTCGGCAATTTTACTAACCAGGTGATTGAATGACTGGTAATTCAATCTGACAGGTCTTAGTATAGCGTTTGATCAAGATAGTACTGACAATCATCAACACAAAAACATAGATGGCGATTATTTCTCTGATTCCACTAGCCGACGATTGACTGCCGATAAACAGGCTGGCGATCAATATTGAGAATTCCCCGCGAGAGAATAAACTCCAGCCGACATTTTGCGCTTCCAATAAACTTAGTTTTTCGATCGGGGCGGCTGCCAGGCCGGTTAACATTTTGCCGGCCATGGAAACGACGATGAGAACCCCGACAACGATCAGGATTTGCGGTGTTACTGCCAGAAGGTTGACTTGCAGGCCAAAGGATAAGAAAAAGAGGGCGGCGGCGAAGAAACCGAGCGGCTCGAGCAATTTCTTGACCCTGGCTTTGTGATGAGATTCGGCCATCGCCGAACCAATGAAAAAAGCTCCGATTGCTTCCGATAAGCCGATAAACTTAGCGGCCAGAGAGACAATAAAGATAATGCCGATTAAGGCTAGGATAAATATTTCATCTTTTTCCACAGCCAGTACTTTTCCCAAAATGTCTCTGATCTGCTTTTCCAAAACAACAAAGATACCGCAAAATATTAGTGCTTTGGTCAGGGCTATTAGGATTGGTGAAAGCGAAATTATCGGGTTGGAAGCAAGGGCGGAAAAAATAGCTAGAACAACCGCCATAAGAATGTCTTCGACAATCAGAATACCTAAAACGATCTTGGTCTCTTTTCTCGGCATACAACCGGCGTCGACTAAAAGCTTGGAGATAACTGCTGAACTGCTGATGTAGACGATGCCGCCGAGAAATAAGGCCTCCAACCAGTTCCATTTAAAAAGAAGTCCGCAGGCGACTCCGAGAGGAAAATTGATCAGTAAATCGATGACTCCCAATAGGAAGATCTTTTTTCCGAGCCCTTTTACTTTGTTTATTGAGAATTCCAGTCCGACAAAGAACAATAATAGAATTGCACCGAGTGCCGCTAAAAAATCAAAAGAGGGGGAGGGTTGGAGGAAAAAACGGGCCAGGGTACCGGCCAGGAGATAGCCGGCAATAGTCGCTTGATTAAAACGGATTGCCACAACGGCCAGGAGCGAAGAGGTCAACAAGAGGAGGCCAAAAGAAAAGAATTCTATATCCATGCAAATAGTATAGCAAGTATTTGAATTTGGGTCACTTAGGCGATATAATTTGTTTGATGAAAAAGGTTCTGCTTCTTATGTTGCTAGCGGCTCTTATAACGGGTTGTGGCACTTTAACTGGTGATCGTTCAGTGTTGGAGCAGACCGGCTCTTATCCTGTCATCAAGACTTTGATTGCCACCCCTGCTTATCTGGCCATTAATGAATCGACCGAATTATTTTGTGAGGCCGAAGGGGCTGTCTCTTATTCCTGGGGGGCCGCTTCCGGAACCTTATCAGGTGATAGCGGAAGTTCTGTTTCCTGGACCGCCCCCTCCACTGCAGGGGATTATCCGATCTGGGTAATGGCAATCGACGGAACAAATACCAACCTCGATTCTGTCTGGGTGAGAGTTGCTGCTTCTTCCTCAACCTTAACCGAAGTCCCCTCCGCGCCGGCCGGAGTGGTGATCGATAATATCACCGATGTTTCGGCCAGAATTACTTGGGAAGCAACTCCCTCTGCCGAAAGCTATCGGGTATATTATTCTACAGACTGTTGTACGCCGAATAAGAACCGCTTCACAACTCTGACCAATAGTTTTATCCTTCCCTCGTTATCTGCCAATACGGCGTACTGGGTAAAGGTGGCGGCGACAAACGCAGCCGGCGATAGTATTTATTCCACCGTTCAGATAATCACCACCGAAGCGGCCGAAACAGTTTTTCCCGCTACTCCGGCCGGACTAAGTCTGACCGGTGTCAATGAAACTTCTGCCTCTCTCTCCTGGACAGCCTCCGATCGGGCCTCAATCTATAAGATCGGCTATGGGACTAATAGTGCCGCGTTAAATGCTGGGATCAGTTATCTTGAGACTAACAGTTATAATTTCTCTGGCTTAACCGCTAACGCTACTTATTATGTTCGAGTTCAGGCGATCAATGCGGCCGGCCGGAGCTCAATTTCTAATTTAGTAACTTTTACGGCTACCACAACTACCACAACGACAACCGTTGCTACAACAACCAGTACCACAGTAGCAGGAGCGACCACAACCACAGCGGCCGGCGCTACCACAACTACGGCAGCCGGGGCTACCACAACTTCCACCAATACAACAACGACAACCGGAGTTAATGGTTTACTGTTTACGAAAACCGGGGAGAATGCGGATGATTACTTTGGGCATTCCTTGGCTTCGGTCGGAGATGTAAATGGAGATGGTAAACCGGAGTTTATTGTTGGTGCTCATGGCTCTGATCCTGGCGGGTTAGATAGTGCCGGTTCGGCCTATGTTTTCTCAGGGGCTGATGGTTCATTACTTTATCAAATAAGCGGCGAAGTTGCCTGGGATTGGTTTGGCTTTTACGTCTCTTCTGCCGGTGATGTCGACGGGGATAGTGCATATGACTTTATTGTAGGGGCATATAATGCCGATCCCGGGGGGGTAAATGGTGCCGGGAAAGCTTATGTCTATTCTGGTGCTACAGGAACATTGCTTTATGAAGTTTCGGGCGAGGCGGAGAACGACGCTTTTGGACAATATTTTTCCTCGGCCGGAGATGTTAACAACGATGGGAATGACGATTTTATTATTTGTGCCCCCTCGGCCGATCCCGGCGGGCTAAGTAATGCCGGTAAAGCTTATATCTATTCCGGGGATACCGGAGCATTGCTTTATGTGATTTCTGGCGAGGCGGCGAGTGATTATTTTGGCGAGAATGTAGCTCCGGTAGGGGATGTAAATAGTGACGGGAATGACGATTTTATTATTGCCGCCGCCAGAGCCGATCCGGGTGGTCGGACCAGTGCCGGCAAGGTTTATCTGTTCTCCGGCGCAACCGGTTCATTGCTTTTCTCTGTTTCCGGAGCTGCCGCCGGTGATACTCTTGGAAGTTGGATTGCTTCGGCTGGAGATGCCGATGGCGATGGGATTCCGGATTTTGTGGCGGCGGCCGATGGGGCCGATCCGGGCGGGGTAGATAGTGCAGGATCGGTTTATATTTTATCTGGAGTTGACGGGAGTGAAATTCTGCAAATTGACGGGACTACAGCCGATGAGAGTTGGCGTTGTGTTGACGCGGTTGGTGATATGAATGGAGATAGTAAACCGGAGATTATTGTCGGGTCTTACTATGTTAATAACAGCGTCTATATTTTTTCCGGTCTTGACGGGTCTCTATACAAAACACTGACCGGTTCGGCCTCGAATTGGTACGGCCACACTGTCTCTTCGGCCGGAGATATTAATGGCGACGGTAAGAGTGATTATATTATTGGAGAACGATATGGCGCCGGCGATAAAGGGGCTGTTTATATTCACCTGGCGCAATAACCGGAGTAATGATCTATGAGTTTATATTCCAGCTCGGTCCTCTTTACGTCCATTGCTTCCCTCTTTTTAGCAATCTTTGTTTTCTTTAGAGGAAAAGATAAAACACCTAATATTACCCTGGCACTTTTTGCAATCAGCTTTTCTATTTGGTGTCTGGGGCAGTTTATGGGCGATATTCTCTCTCAAAAAGCCTTGGTTCTGCTTTGGACGAGGGTGGGGATTGCCGGTGCCATTTTTATCCCTGTTTTCTTTATGCATTTCACCTTTGCTCTAATTGGAGAGGCTGCCGGTAAAGTTAAACTGATTATTGCGGCCTATTGTTTGGCGACGGTTTTTCTGTTGCTCGATTTTACCCCGTTCTTTGTGGCCGATGTGGCGCCGGTTATGTCTTTTCGGTTTTATCCTCAACCTGGACCTGTTTATCTGTATTTTGCTGTTTTTGTTATAGCCGCTTTTCTTTATGCTTTTTGGCGTCTGTTGGTTAATGTTTGGCAGGCGAGCGGGGCACGAAAAAATCAATTACTTTATGTGCTATTGGCGGCGGTAATCGGGTTTTCCGGCGGCGTGACGACTTTTCTCCCGATCTGGGGTATCAACTTTCCGGTCTTGTCGCATTTTACGCTCCCACTGTATGTCTTAATCACTATCTATGCGATCGTAAAACATAAATTGTTAGATATTTCGGTCATTGTTCGCCAAGGGTTGGTTTATTCTACCTTAACGGTTTTCTTTGCCGGTTTTTACGTTCTGGCTGTATTGGCTGCCAACAATTTTTTGGCTAGCTATACTCATATCAATTCACTGTTGACGATAATTCTGGTCGTTTTTGTTTCGGTGATCTTGTTTCAGCCTTTGCGCAATAAGGTTCAACAGATTGTCGATCGGATATTTTTTCAGGGGGAATTTATCTATCAACAGGCGATCGCTGATTTGTCTTCGGAAAACCTCAAACTTTACCGTTCTCTCCTGCAAGCTGACAAGTTGGCCTCTCTGGGAACAATTTCTGCCGGGCTGGCACATGAGATTAAGAATCCGCTGGCGGCGCTAAAAGGGATGACGCAGGTTTTAGGTGATAATATCGATGATCCGGAATTTATTAAGGATTATCAGGAGCTGGTTGACCGGCAGATTAATCGCCTAAACGGTCTGGTTGAAAAGATGCTCCGGATCGGGCAGAAGCAAGGTTTAAATGTCAGCCAATTTGATCTGAATCGGACAATAAATGAAGTTGCGGAATTATTAAAAGTTCAATTGCGGAAAAATAACATCCAATTGAGGTTGGAACTTGGTCAGCTTCCCTTGGTTCAGGGGGATGAGGAGCAGTTATCTCAGGTAGTCATGAATTTAATGCTTAATGCTATCCAGGCGATGCCGACCGGTGGGGCGATAACCATTAAATCTAAGGTCCAAAGCCCGACATCACTGATTATTGAGGTAATGGATTCCGGACAAGGGATCCCGGCCGACCAACTCGATAAGATTTTTGACCCATTCTTTACAACCAAGGACGAAGGGACCGGAATGGGGCTGGCGGTTGCCTATAGAATTATTAAAGAGCATAATGGAGAAATTAAAGTCGAGTCGCAAATGAAGAAAGGAACCGTTTTTTCAATATGGCTACCTATAAAACCAGAGCGATCAGCTTAAAAACGGCCCCGTTTGCCGAGGCCGACAAAATGGTTACCCTTTTTACCAGAGAAAACGGCAAGATAAAGGCTATTGCTAAAGGGGCCAGACGGGTCCCTTCTAGTTTAGGCGGCAGGGTGGAAACTCTCTCTTATGGTGAATTCTTTATTGTTTACGGCCGCTCGCTCGATATTATTTCCCAATGTCAGATGCTCGAATCTTTTCAAAAAGTCAGAGAGAGCGAATCTTGCCTGCCGGCGGCTCTGTATATGTTCAAATTAGTTGATGCCGGAACGGTGGTTGGTCAGCGTTATCCAGAGTTGTTTGATTTGCTGTTAGAGAATCTAATAGTTTTGAAAGACAATTGTTCGGGCTCGTTAGAGACTACACGAAAGTTGGCCAGGAATTTTCAAGCGAAATTTGTTAGACTAGAAGGGATTCATCAGGAGGGGATCGACCCCGGATATGTTTTGAGCGATCATGTAGGAAGGGATTTGCAAAAATGGTAAAGAGTTTTACCAAGGTTCTCTCTAATAAAGGCTTTCTGTTTTTGTGGTTTGGCCAGCTCAACTCCCAGTTAGCCGATCG
>JBDRIF010000148.1:0-2579 GCA_043816125.1 bacterium | reverse complement strand
TGATAAAACACTCTTTATGCTTGAAGATATCCCCTTCGCAGTATTTCCCAAACGAGGGGGACGGGCTTTAGATGAATTTAACAAAGAGAGCTGGGAGGAGGTCGGCAGATTACTCGCCCGGGTCCATATGATCGGCCAAAGTAGAACAAAAAGCACGCGCATCCCCTGGCGCCCAGCCATTGCCACCCAACACCACCTAGAAACATTATTCAAAACCGATTATCTCCTGCCAGAATTCGAACAACCATTTAAACAAGCGGCAGAACTATTTATTAAGAAGGCTGATCCAAAATTCAATGAGCAAGACTTCTTCCTCATTCACGGCGATTGCCATAAAGGGAATTTAATCCACCGCCCCAATGAAGGAATATTTATTGTTGATTTTGATGATATTGCTTTTGGCCCGGCCATTCAAGATCTGTGGTTACTATTGCCGGATATGCCTGATAAGTGCGAAAAAGAGGTTGAGTGGCTGTTAAAAGGGTATGAAGTATTTAGAAAGTTTGATCGTCGCTCGTTAGAGCTAGCCCCACTTTTGCGCGGGATGAGAGTTGTCCACTACGTCTCCTGGCTTGCTGTCCAAAGCCAAGATCCAAACTTTAACAAACATTTCCCCCACGGTGGGACAAAAAGATACTGGAACGAGATTATGAAAGAGCTGCAAACAATTACTCAGCAGATATATTAAGAACTTATTCTATTCCCTATCGAATCATTACACTAAATACGCTCAAGTCAGGCCAAGGTTGTAGAGTCCCATTAACCGTAGCAGTAAGCGGCATGTATTGAACTTTGATTCCAATCGACCGATCAAAAAATAGATTTTGTATCAAGTAATACATATACACGCCTGTTACGCCTGGTCTAAGGATTATGCTGTCAACATTCGAGGTACCATCAGGTGCCGTGTCTCTCAATCCCTGAGGCAGGCTAATTCCTACGCCAAGGACTTGATTGTTTACTTTATACTCCGCCCCAGCTTCAATCAAACTATATCCAATATTTCCGACAACAGGCCCACTCCTAGGATAATAACTTGGATTACCAACAACATAAGCAACTCGGCCAGATACCCCTGCCTCATTGAGAGGTTTCATATAAGCAAAGCCTAATGATGAGGGTCCCGTACACGTAACACTACCTATAGACCTACTAGTTGAATATCGAGAATAACCAAGTGAAAATTCCAGCCCCCAATATTCCTTCATAGAGAGCTTCTCCTGCGCCAACGCCAAACCACTAAAAACAATAACCAGCAACATCATAAGAATAAATATTTTTTTCATCTTTTGCCTCCTGTTATCCGTGATCCCTTATACAATACATAAATATGGCCGAGAATTCAAGATATTAGACATTAAACCGAAAGTTCAAAATATCCCCATCCTGAACAATATAATCTCGTCCTTTAAGCTGAAATTTTCCGAGTTCTTTCAATTTCGCTTCGGAACCGGCTGCCATTAATTCATCATAAGTAAACAATTCGGCCCGCACAAAACCCTTTTCAATGTCAGAGTGGATAACCGAACCGGCCTTTGGCGCCGAAGCCCCCTGCTCTACCGGCCAAGCACGAACTTCATCTTCACCAACAGTAAAAAAGGAGATTAAACCGAGACTGTCAAAAGCTTGGCGATTCATTTTATCTAACGCTGACTCTTCAATCCCCATTTCCTTCATGAAGGAGGCCCGATCAGCTTCATCTAATTGACTAATCTCCTGCTCCAACTCCGCACAAACCTGAATCGCCGGATAAGAGTAAGTTGCAGTAATCTTCTCAGACAAGCTATTATCTTTGATCTGATCCTCCGAAACATTGATCACAAAGATTATCGGCTTAAGCGATAAGAACTGATAATTCTGAATCAATTCCTTATCATCAGCTGTAAAAGCAAACTGTGATAAAGGTTTTTCTCCTTCCAGATGAGCCAAGCATTTTTCGATCACAACTTTTTCTTTCTCTGCTTGCTCGGCAAATTTAGCTTTTTGCCCCTTCGCAATATTTTCTAATCGTTTTTCGACAAACATCAGGTCATTAATGATTAACTCTGAGAGAAAACCAGCCACATCATCTGCCGCTGTCTCTCCTCGACAAACAAAGCAGAGCTCGTCAGAATTTTTTAACTGCTTAATTAACATAACCTTAGTCGGCCCTTGCGCGCTAAGATCGGGCAAGAGCAAATATTCGATTCGAGCATAGGCGGTCTTCTTCGGCTTATACATTTCAATCAGCTTGGTAATGCGCGGATCTTTAACAGGGCAGACTCCGGGATGGGCTTCCTGGGACTTTTGTTGAAACGTCTCCAAGGGGATACCAGTTAACACGCTAAAAAGCTCTTGTTGCCCAGCCTGGGGGGAACCTGTTATTACGATTTTCATTTAATAATTTCTCCTGTTAAATAATTGCTAAGCAGAGTCCGCCCAACACTGTCGCCAACCAATCAAAATTGTCCCATTCTTCCTTCTGCCAATAGTCAAAACTCTCTTTCCCTGCTCCCACTAGAGCCGCATTGATGACCATCCCCGTCGGCGAAGCGCCGTGTTTCAACGAAACTCCGGCCACAAATCCACCGGCCAAAAAA
>JBDRIF010000147.1:0-2464 GCA_043816125.1 bacterium | reverse complement strand
TTTGAGCAGGCTCTGGTTAGCCAAAAAGAGGTGTTAAAAAAGCGAGACCCTCTCTGGTTTTTGCGCAAATAGATTCTAGTATTTCCGCAAAAACTTTCTAATTCAGTGAAATTTCTCCCTAAACCCCCCGATAAAAAAGTGTTATGGTAGTGCGAGCACAGCCCAAAGTTGGAGAGTTATTTGGCAGATTAATGCTGCTGCGTCGATCTGTTCCTGGCCGTCTGCATTCTTTTGACCCTCAGTCAGCGGAGGCCAAAGAATGTTTCAACCTCAAACGGGCGTTGACCGATCGATTTCTGGTCCAAACCTCGGCGATGTGGCAGAGTGTCGCAAACGCAACCCCAAATGAGATCGAAATGCTGGCCAGGACAAGACTCGGCGAATTTATCGACCTGGCCAATGAGTTGGGACCGGCGTATTATGGTCCATTTCTTGATTTGGTGGCCGAAATTGTAGATGCCTTTGAATTGAAAGTAATAAAGATGGATCCTTCTCTTGAGCCGAGAGCAACAACCAGAAATCATATGAATCTGGTTGCCCAATACGCCAGAGAAATTGCCAAACATCCAAAAGTTACTGCTGAATATGACGTCGATTGGCACAATTTGGAACTGGCCGCAGTCGCCCACGCAATGACAGGGGCTATTTAGAAATTCGCAATGAGAAAAAACGTGGTAGTGGGCCAAAGCCTCTGCCAAGGCAAATACGTCAAACTTTATTACAAATTATCCCGCCAGAAGTTCTGATTAGACGGCAGCATCAGCCAAGGGCAGAGGACAAAGCGCTAGAAGAAGCTGTCTATAATGCCGCTGCGATCAGGCGGGCAATGACAGAGGATGTCACATCCCTGCCGGCAGATGTTTCTGGTCGGATAAAAGAAATTAGCACTCATTTGCTTGGTAGTGAGATAGCTCAAGTTCGGGCTCGGCTAAAGACATCTGGTGAGCATATTCCGGAAGAAGGGCTTCACCCAACATTTTTACCGCATGTGGCTAAAAGAATTGCTGCAATTTTTGGCGGTAGTGCCGCAGAAATTATTGACGAATTTAGAGTGGAGGGACTAGTCCGAGAAGACACGGTGGCCAGGGCCAGAAATATTGTGGCTAATGGCGACAATCGTACGCAGGTGCCAAAACAATATCAAATATATATCGAGCGCCAGGGAGATCACTTAAAAGATGGAATGAGGCGGCGTGAAGTTCGGAGAGAATATCGCAAACAACAATCCTTGACCAGAGAATTGGAAGCAGAAAAAAACAGATTAAATGAATTAAGCTATACCGATGAATTAACCGGGCTTCCTAATGTGCGGGCTTTAACAGAAGACTTGCTGCAACTAATTAAACAGGGCGCAACTGAAGAGGCTCTGTGTATCATGGCTATAGATGCGGATTACTTTAAGCAGATCAATGATAACTTGGGCCACGATGAAGGGGACAATGTTTTGCTTCGCTTGGCAAAATCTGTCTCCTTTGTTTTACGCAAGGGAGACAAGCTTTACAGGGTTGGCGGCGACGAGTTTATTGCTGTTCTGCCAAATACTAATCCGTCTTTAGCTTGGTATGTGGCCGAACGCGCGCGCTTGCACGTGCAAGCAGATATGTGGAAAATGCTGGAGCCACTGATTCGCAAGGAACGCAAAGAAGTTCGGTCCGTTACTGTCAGTATCGGCATCGGCGCTCTTTACCCGCAAGAATTTAGAGCTGTTAATAATGCTATCCAACAAATAACTAAAGCCGGCATGCCGGTCAACCCCAAAAAACTACCTATGGTCAAATTTGCTGATATTGCCGGTTATCATGTCAAAGAGGGGATGGCAAATTTTGATGTTCCGGTGCAAAACCTGGCCGTTGACATGCGTCAGCAGCCTCGCCGCAAGAGAATTGGACGCAGGTTGGTTGATGCGCAGATTATGAGCATGAAACATAACCTTGCTGATATTGATCCGTCTCTGACTGTCCAGATTAACGGGGCACTAAGAGAGCATGGAGACGACGGCCTGAGAAGGGGGCCCAGAAGAATTTTACCCGGCCGTCGTCTCCAAGACTTTCAAGTCAGACTGGAGTGGGACCAATTTCTTGAGTCCTTGTCCACCGGCGATATGATCAGATCATCAAATCGCGGACCGCGCAATGCAGTTAGTTTTGTCACTTTGGCAGAAAGAACAGAAGTGATGGACGCATTTACAGCTAATCCTGTGCTTTTTATGCAGAAAAAAGATGATTAGCCTCTTTGGATATGTTATAATCCGCGCATAATGTTACGTTTTTTAACAGCTGGTGAGTCCCATGGCAAGGCCTTGGTCGCCATTCTCGAAGGGTGTCCGGCCAATTTACCTCTTACCGAAAAAGATATTAATCCCGAGCTGACCCGCCGCCAACAAGGGTACGGTCGCGGTGAGAGGATGAAACTGGAAAAAGATGCGGTCAAATTGATTTCCGGAGTCAGAAACGGCAAAACTATC
>JBDRIF010000146.1:0-8480 GCA_043816125.1 bacterium | reverse complement strand
AACACCTGCGCCTTCATCAAGCCGGCAAAAGACGAAGCGGTAAAAACATTAAAAGAGATGGCCAAATGGAAGAAAAAAGGTAAATGCAAACACTTGATTGCTGCGGGCTGCCTGCCAGAGCGCTACAAGGAGGAGCTTCCTGCCCTCTTGCCGGAAGTTGACGCGTTTATCGGTGTGCCCAAAGAGTTCCAAGTCCCTAAAATCAAAGCCACGCCTTCCTGGACTGCCTACCTCAAAATATCTGAGGGTTGCAACAACTGTTGTACTTACTGCACGGTCCCTTCGATCCGCGGCAGATTACGCCATAAAAAACCGGCAGATATTGTTAATGAGGCAAAATTATTGGTTAAGACTGGGGTTAAAGAGATTATTCTAGTGGCTGAAGAAACAACTATGTATCCAAATTTCCCAAAATTACTAAAAAAACTCTGTAAAATACCCAAATTACGCTGGATCAGGATTATGTACGCCCATCCTAAGCATGTTTCCGCTGAAATGATTGCCGTCATGGCCAAAGAGCCCAAAATCGTCAAGTATCTCGACTTGCCAATCCAGCACGCCAGTGATAAAATATTAAGGTTGATGAATAGGCGCTATACGCGTCAAGATCTTGTAGAATTAATTGACAAAATTAGGAGGAAAATTCCCCAAATAGCCCTGCGAACTTCGGTCATCGTCGGTTTTCCCGGTGAAAACGAGGCTGAGTTCCAAGAGCTATTGGCTTTTATTAAGCAGGTAAAATTCCAAAAGCTAGGAGTTTTTACCTACTCCCAGGAAGAAGGGACTCCTGCCAGCAAAATGAGGGGGCAGGTTTCCGCAAAGATTAAAAGCAAAAGGTTCCAACAGGTAATGCAGGCCCAAAATAAGATTTCTAAAGAGTTGAATGAAAAAATGGTCGGTCTAACACTTGAAACTATAATCGAAGGAGCAAACATCGGACGAAGCTATATGGATGCTCCGGATATAGATGGTCAAGTGATTATCAACTCTACTAAATCCCTTTCACCGGGAGAGATCAAGCAGGTCAGGATCACAGGCTCCAGGGCTTACGATCTCATCGGCCTGCCTACCGGCAGGCAGGTGTGCTGACTTGACGCTGGCTAACCGCATTACCATCGCCCGAATAGCTTTTATCCCTCTCGTGATAGCCCTGTTATTGATCGGTCTAAATGGTTTGGCCCTGATGTTGTTTATTGTCCTTTCGCTTACAGACGCGATTGATGGTTACGTCGCTCGAAAGTATAACGAGGTCTCGGATTTAGGTAAAATATTAGATCCCTTAGCGGATAAGGTCCTTGTGATTTGTGTCTTGGTTACTTTGGTCGGACTGGGCTATGCCGATATAGTTCCGGTCATTTTGATTGTTGCCCGTGAGCTGATTATTTCCGGCTTAAGAGCTCAACTGGCAACACAGGGGACCGTGCTGGCCGCCAGCCAATTAGGTAAATGGAAAACTGTAGTCCAAATAATCGCTATCACGATGTTAACGATTAATTTCCCTTACGCTGATTTGGTGCTCTGGTTGGCAGTGGTCCTGGCAGTCGGTTCGGGGTGGGTCTATATATGGCAGAGCAATTTCCTCAAACAGTTGAAATTAAATTAGAGGATTTTTTCACTAAAGTCCTGTCGATGATCGGTAAGGTCACTGACGAACAGCTGGCTGAATTATTGAAAAATAACAGCCAGACAATCGCTGTGGCCGAATCGTTGACCGGAGGACTGATCTCCAGCCATTTAACCAGCCTCCCCGGCAGCTCGGCCTATTTTATCGGCGGCATTGTTTGCTACCATAATCGGACCAAAGTAATGCAACTCGGTCTCACTGGTACACTTATCAGTGATCACGGAGTCGCCAGCAAAGAAGTGGCAATTGCCATGGCCGAAAATGTCAGAAAAAGGTTTCACGCCGATATCGGGTTAGGGATTACAGGTGTAGCGGGGCCGGCCCCACTCCCCCCCACTCCGGTCGGCCGGGTTTTTATTGCCCTCGCCTCGGAAAAAGGGGACGAGTGGAAAGAGCTCCATTTGCAGGGGACACGGACAGAAATTAGAGAAAAAGCGACACAGGCAGCTTTGGGTCTACTTTGGCTGCATGTTGGCGGTGACGAAGTATTTTAAAAGGGGGTGTGGGACAAAGGGGTCAGTGGGGAAATGTTTCGGTAAAAATTAAATTTAGGAGGAAAAGGTCATGACAGACGGAAAAGAGAAGGCATTAGGAATCGCTATGGCTCAGATCGAAAAGAATTTTGGTAAAGGATCAATTATGAAGTTGGGGGAAAACACAAAAATGAACATTGAGGTTATTCCGACCGGTTCATTAGGAATCGACGCCGCCCTCGGGGTTGGCGGATTACCGAGAGGACGAATTATTGAGATCTACGGACCAGAGGGGGGCGGTAAGACGACGGTTTCTTTGCATGCTATCGCCCACGCGCAAAAGATGGGAGGGATCGCCGCGTTTATCGACGCCGAGCATGCCCTTGACCCACTTTATGCCAAAAAGATCGGAGTCGATGTTAATAATTTATTGATCTCACAACCCGATTACGGCGAACAGGCGCTGGAGATCACCGAAACATTGGTCAGATCCGGAGCGATCGATATCATAGTTATCGACTCGGTCGCAGCCCTGGTCCCCAAAAAAGAGATCGAAGGAGATATGGGTGATGCGCAAATGGGCTTGCAGGCAAGATTGATGTCTCAAGCGTTGAGAAAATTGACCGCCGTTGTTTCTAAATCGAAAACAACCTTAGTTTTTATTAACCAGTTGCGGCAAAAGATCGGCGTGATGTTTGGCAACCCGGAAACAACCCCCGGCGGTCGGGCATTAAAGTTTTATTCATCGGTCAGATTGGATGTTCGGGCGGCAGAAAAAATAAAAGAAGGAGAGACGATCATCGGTACAAGAGTTCGGGTAAAAGTAGTCAAGAATAAGGTCGCCCCACCCTTTCGTGAAGCTTTCTTTGTCAATATTCACGGGCAGGGACTATTACATGAAGCCGATCTTTTAGACCAGGCCATTAAACTGGAGCTGGCTAAGAAGAGTGGCGCCTGGTATTCGTATGAAGGGGAAAAGTTAGGACAAGGTTTTCAGGCCAGTATCGATTATTTGAAGGCTCAGCCCAAAATTGCTAAAAAGATGGAAAGCGAGGTTCGCAAGGCTATCGCCGCGCAGAATAAGTAAAAAGGTTATGAAGGAGACTGTGGACTTAAGTCCACAGTCTCCAATCTAAAAGGAGGAAAATCATGTCAGTGGAAATTGTTTCTTACATAGTGGTTACCCTGGTAATCGCGTTTGGTTTGTCCCTGGTTTATTTGGTTGTCCGACGTCAATTGGCCGAACAAAAGGTCAAAGTTGCCGAGGTGACAGCTAAACGGATGATCGAAGAGGCCAAGAAAGAGGCCGATCGACTAAGAAAAGAATCCTTTCTCGAAGGGAAAGACGAGGCCCTAAAGTTAAGGCAAGAATCCGAACGGGAGGCCAAAGAGAGAAAGAAAGAGATCTTGGCTCTGGAAAAAAGACTGGAGGCCCGTGAAGACAGAATAGAAGAAAAGACCAAGTCGCTGGAAGAATCGGAACTGAAGATGAAAAAGTTTCAGGAAGATATCTCCATGATCAAAGAGAAGCTGTTATTGGCCAAAGAAGCCCACTTGGCAGCCCTGGAAAAAGTCGCCGCCCTATCTCGGGATCAGGCCCGGCAAGAATTGATGCAGAAATTGGATAAAGAGTTGGCGGCTGAATTTGGTAAAAAGATCATGGTCTGGGAAGAGAGCTTTAAAAAAGATTCAGATAAAAAGGCGAGAGAGATATTGGCTACCAGCATCCAGCGCTGCGTTGTCGATCATATAGTTGAGACGACCACCAGCACAGTGCAATTACCTTCTGACGATCTCAAAGGACGCATTATCGGTCGCGAGGGGAGAAATATTCGGGCGTTTGAAACAGCCACCGGAGTCGATCTGATCGTTGATGATACACCCGAAGCAGTTTTATTGTCGAGCTTTAATCCCTTGAGACGGGCGATTGCCGGCTTAACCTTAAGAAAGCTGATCGCCGACGGACGGATCCATCCAGCCCGGGTTGAAGAGATGCATAAAAAAGCCAGCGAAGAAGTCAAGGCCGAGATGATGGAATACGGCGAGCAAGCGGCGATCGAAACTGGCGTTAGAGGCTTGCCAACTATTCTAATTCAATTGCTCGGCCGCCTGCATTATCGGACCAGTTACGGACAAAATGTATTACAGCACTCGATCGAAATGTGCCATGTGGCCGGGATGCTGGCCGCCGAACTCGGCGCCAACATCACTCTGGCCAAACGGGCCGCCCTCCTCCACGATATCGGCAAAGCGGTCGATCAAGACACCGAAGGGACCCACGTTAAGTTAGGGGTCGCCTTGGCCAAAAAAGCCGGCGAATCAGATGCTGTTCTCCATGCAATGGAAGCACATCACGGTGACGTGGCGACCGAAACGATCGAAGCGATCATCGTCCAGGTTTGTGACGCTATCTCGGCCGGCCGCCCGGGGGCCAGACGCGATACGCTGGAAGCTTACGTTAAACGACTGGAGAAACTCGAGGCTGCGGCCAAGAGTTTCCCCGGCGTAGAAAAAGTTTTCGCTATACAGGCCGGTCGTGAAGTCAGAGTAATTGTCGAACCGAACAAAATTGACGATGCCGCTTCGGCCAAACTGGCTTACGATATTGCCAAGAAGATCGAAGCCGAGTTGGAATATCCCGGCGAAGTCAAAGTCACCGTCATCAGGGAGACACGCTCACAAGAAACAGCCAAATAATGACTAATGACAAGTTAATAAAGATATTATTTATTGGGGACATCATTGGCAAGTTGGGGAGAAAGGTTTGCGCCAAAGCTCTGCCGGATATCAAAAAAGAGCATAAACCAGACCTGATCATTGCCAATGGTGAAAACTCCTCCCACGGTTACGGGATCACCGAAAAAGTTTATCTTGAGCTATTGTCGATGGGGATCGATGTCATAACGATGGGGAATCATGTCTGGGACAAAAAGGATCTATTGAAAGATATTGATAAATTCCCGCTAATCGTCAGGCCGGCAAATTACCCCCCCGGTGTTCCGGGCAAAGACCATCTGATTGTCGAAAAGAATGGCGTCAAGATCGCTGTTACCAACGTTTCGGGCCGCACCTTTATGCCGGCACTCGATTGTCCTTTTCAGGCGATGGAAAAACTGGTCCCAAGCTTAAAACAGCAAGCCCGGATAGTGATTGTTGATATACATGCCGAGGCAACCTCAGAAAAATGTGCTCTAGGCTGGTTTTTAGACGGTCAGGCATCGGCAGTTGTAGGGACACACACTCATGTCCAGACGGCCGATGAAAGGATATTACCGACAGGGACCGCTTTTATTTCTGATATCGGCATGTGCGGCGCCCGTGATTCGATTATCGGGATGAAAAGAGAGCCGATCATCAAACGTTTTGTCACTCAGATCCCCGAAAGGTTTGAACCGGCAGAAGAAGAACCAGGCCTTTTTAATGCGGTATTAATTTCTGTTAATCCAATCAGCGGAATGGCAAAAGAGATTAAGAGGATAAATATAACGACTTAGTTAATTTTGTGGCTGCTGCAAGACTTCAAAGCTATTTTCTATTATCTTTCTAAAACTATCTGAAATAGTTTGCCAATCGAGCAAATCGACTCTAAAAGGGATCGTTGACTCCTCGAAAGCTTCTTTAAGTTGGGCCATTATTTTACCGGGAATTTTTTTCTTGCCCACCAGCGCCAAATCCAAATCAGCATAGGTTTTGACTGTTTCATTTAATCGCGAGCCAAAAACCCGCACCTCCGCCCCTGGAACATACTGTTTTAAGAGAGTTTTTATCTCTTTTAGATGGCGCTCTTCAACATTAATCATTATGTTTTTTGAGGTTTACCAATAATTCCTGGGCGTCTTGTAAAAAAGCAAAAGCCGCCTCAACAACCTCGTCAGCCGTTGCAGAATTATACGTATGAGAAGTTTTGTTGCGATTTTCATAATACTCGAACCAATTTTCCACGTTACTAATAAGCTGATTTTCGGCCGCTAAACGAAAAAGCTCCCGACGATGAATGCCATCCACCAACATACTGCCAAGATTACTGTCTAACCAGCGTTTCATAAACTTCCAGCATAGTTCATAAGTAAATTCGAAGTTTTGAACGACACCAGCCCTGACAGCATTACGAAGCTCCGGGTCTATTTTAATATTTTTCTCATTTCTTGAATAGACATTTATAGCGCTTTTTAAAGAGCCGATTGCTTTTTCTAGACTTGAAAGATCTAACATTATTACCTCCCGCTATCTGCTTTTACCACTTGAGATATTTTAACACAATAATGCACGCTTATTCATTCTTTATTGGTCAGTGGAATGAAAGAGATTATGCGGATAAATCTTGTAACCGGGCTGTAATTTTTCATCTTTCATGCAAGTTTTATGCGTCTTATTACGATTATTTAATTGTCGTAATAAATAAAGGAGCATTCCAATGTCTAGAAGCCCAGTGAGCCCCTACAGAAGGACAGGCGGTCTTCCCCCAAAACCACCCCAGGGATCACCCCCACCAACGGCTCAACCTCAGCCGGAAAAAGGATTTTTGAAGGTTTTACCATATAGAGGGCTATTGGCTTTATCTTTAAAAGGCCCCATAGAAGTTCACACGCCGCAAGGCAAATATACTTTCACCCCAATAATGTCAGGCCAAAAAGCAATCCTTGAAAATTCACAAGTTTCCACATCAACTGTCTTTGAGCCTGGTGATAGACTCGAAAGAAGAGACTTTAAGGTTGAATTACATCAAACAGCTGAACATGGTCTTGTCTTAGAGATAATGGATAATAGAACAAATAGGAATAGCGCTTCAATCGAAGTTCAATACGAAGATCCGACAATTACAGAAATCAGCCCTAGAGCACTATTCAACAAAGCAGCGCCCGCTTCACCGCGACCACCGATAGAAGCAAGAGTGCCAAATCCTCAAACAGCACCAGTAGAAAAACCAAGGACAGAGTCATCAGAAAAACTACCTCCCAATAAAAGCAAATTGTTCGTAACTAATTCAAGATTCACCGTCTCTGATGGCCTAAAGACATACACATTTTGGGTGGAGCCAGAACAAGGCCCCGAAGGAACTATGATGTTACTTTCCTCAAGTCATCAAGCGCCAGTTGCTCTCCAGATTAGAAACGGAGAAACGGGCGCAGCAATATTTAGAGACTCAAGCAATAGCAGTATTAAAGCTACTAATAACCCGCATATTGGGATATTTTTCCATCTTAGAAATGAAAGTGATACCCCGTATACTTTGGCGTTTACTGGGAAGGTCCAAGAAATTACTAGTGGAACCTATTTACAGGGCATGGAGAAACTTCCAGAGTAGCCTACCCAAGCAAGATATTTGACTCAATTAGAAAAGACTTAATATTTTGCAGTTAACTCTTTTAGTCGATCTTTTTGATGCTGCACAGCTATGGAATCAGATTTAAATATTATCTATCCGATCAGTGGGATGGTCAAAGAGATTAAGCGGCTAAGTCTTGTAACCGGGCTGTAAGGACCATTTTCTTTTCGGTCAGTTCTTGTAGCTTATCTCTCTGCTTTTGTACCGCTTCGGGATCAGCCTTATCAACAAAACTCTTCTTTGCCAACAATGCTTTCAATCTTTCTATCTCTCCATCTGTCTTCTCTTGCTCTTTTTTTAACCGCTCAACCTCTTTTTCGATATCGACTAACCCTTTGAGAGGAACATAAAACTGAATATCGCCGACCACTCCGGTCGCCGATTGCTCGGGCTTAGTTTTCAATTTCTCATGGATAGTAATTTTGGAGATCTTGGCCAATGCTTTGATAAACTGCTCCCCCTGAGCGACAATTTCCCGATCCTTGATCCCCTTGATCACCATGATCACCTCGATATCCTGCGTCTGAATCCCCATCTCCGCCTTGATATTCCGCACAGAAGTAATAATCGCCTTCAATACCTCCATCGCCTTCTCAGATTTCTCATCAACTAATTTATTATCAACTTTGGGCCATTCCGCCTGCAACAAATAATCACTCGCCCCTTTTCCTTTAACCAAAGCCCAAATCTCTTCTGAAATAAACGGCATTAAAGGATGCATAATTCTCAAAGTTCCTTCCAAAACGCAGAGCAGAACGTTTAAAACCCGCTCTTTCCGTTTTGGATCATCAGAATATAGATCCTTCTTAGAAATTTCCACATACCAATCGCAGAACTCGCCCCACAAGAAATCGTAGATCTTTCTGGCTGCTTCGCCAAAGTCATAGCCATCAAATAATTCAGTAACATCCCTAACTAAGCATTGGTACCTACTAAGAATCCACCTGTCGGCCAGCTCCAGATTTTTAAACTCCGAACCTGCCTGCCGGCAGGCAAGGCTCAAAACTCCCAACTCCGAACTCATAAGGATAAACCGCGTAACATTCCATATCTTGTT
>JBDRIF010000145.1:0-4462 GCA_043816125.1 bacterium | reverse complement strand
TCGTCAGAATGATTCGGTCGTTTTATCTAAAATGATACCCGCAGCCAGCTCTTTTGCCTGCTCAGGATAGTCTGTAACTAATCCACTCCGGTCGATTAGAGAAAATTCGATATTATCAGAATTAAAAGGCTTAGTCGTATTGGCCACGATCAGATCAAGATCTTTGGCCTTTAATTTCTTCTTCGCATTGGCAATCACATTTTCAGTTTCCAACGCAAACCCAACCAATGTCCGTTCGTCTCGTCCTTTTTGTCGAGCAATCTCTCTTAGAATGTCCGAAGTTTGTTCCAAGCCAAGACTGATCATTTTTTTCTTCTTCATCTTACCCCTTGGCCCCTGACCCTTGACCCTAAAATCAGCAACCGCCGCCGCCATCACCAATTTCAGTACCGAAACAAGAAAAATAGTATTCCGAAATCCACCGAGCCAGCTCAAGTTGTTTATCGCTAAATCCCGGCACCGGATTACCCAGCTTAATAATATCCCGGGTTTTCTTAACTTCAGCCTTCTCCACCAGCCCGACCACATAGCCGATATCTTGCCGCGGGCCAAAAGGGACAAGGACTTGATGGCCGATTTGGAGTTTCCCTTCTAACTCCGTGGGGATGGAATAGGAAAATATTTTATCAATATTTTTGGAAGCTCTGGCTAGGAGGACTGAGGCGTACATTATGCATAGTATATCAGCGTTATTCGATTACTGAAACACCAAAGATACCATAACCAACTAGGATATCCTTAGCCCAAATTTGCAAACTATCTGAATCAATCCCTTGAAGAAAAGACGTCATAGCGTCAACTTCCTCACGATCATCCCGATGATATCGGTTCGTCTGCAAAATTGAGGTCCAAATCTGTATTTGTCGCCAAGTCGGAGCAGGCGAAGCTGAACTTGGCAGAGAAAAAAGAGAGCGGTAAAACGTCGCATCAAGCTTTTCGCTGCCGATATGCACATATAATAATTTCGCCAGTGCCTGAAAGGCAAAATTACCAAAGCCCACCTGGCAGAGATATGCCACTTTTTCTCCGCCGTCCGGCACAGCCACGTGACAAGCCTCATGAATAGCCACATCCTGTTGCTTTGTCTCCCTGCCGCTATGAACACTCTCATCATGAAGACTTAATGCGGAAAGCAATCCTAAATCGTCGCCATAATATCCGTCAATTTGCTCTACCAAAATATAAGCTTGGTCAGATTCTTCTGCTCTTTCCGTAATGCCCAATGCTCGTTCATCAAAACGCACACTATCAATTCTAGATAAGCGTAAAACATCAACTGTTTCCCGTCTAATAGTTTCTTGTCTTGAACGTTTAATTTCCACCTCAATTTTACCCTCAATCCTATAACTTAAAAGATACAACTTCGCCCTGGTTGAAATTTGCATTGTCAAAAATAACCCTCTCGGTTTAAAAAAATCATTATTTAGCTTTCTTAGTAAACGAAAGGCTTCTTTGTATTTGGCCGCGATCTCCTCCTCCTTTGCTTCATCATACTCTCCCAGCAACAATCCCTGGAGTTCATCAAAAACTTCGAGCATTGCCCTAAGGGTGGGGCTGCTATCTCCCAGTTGATCAAAACTAATCGGAAAACGGTGCCCGGCCTGCCATAAACTTAGCTCCTTCATCAAACTAGAAGTTTCAGGAAAAAGCTTTTCGTGCGCAGTTAAAACATCTTCCCTGCGAATAGTATCATAATGATCTTTGGCATAATAAAAGTGACTTAAATAAACGCCTTCGTCCAGCTCGCTCAAAAAAAGCGAATTTAATCCATTTTGCTCCAACCAGCTCAGATAAACCGCAGCCTCATAATCCAATAACCTTGGATCAGTAATTTCCACCTCAACTCGGTCTCCCTCAAGCGTTATGGTGGCTACCCCTTCCGGAGAAGCATCTGTAATTGTAGACAAAACAACATAATTATCTGTATCGCTAACTTTCGCAATCCAGTAATTACGATATCTCGGCAATTCGCCCTCGTCAGTAGCGAATTCAGAAAACCGGCCAGCCGCTTTCACATCCGGATTAGAGAACCTAATGCTGCTTAATCCCTGGACAACCATAAATGCTTCAATTGATTCTATTGAGCCGTTATTGGGAACAGGCACTTCCGCTCCAAAGCTTGGATCGCTGCTGGTTAACTGCCGATCGCCCCGCTGATAGAGGTCTTGCAAAATTGCCTGTTGCTCTTCTGGGCTTTTGCCTCTTAAAGCTCTTCTTAAATATGCCTCTGCCCTATCAGTCAATTCCAAGCGGCCGGTTACAGTTGCTTTTCGTCTTTGTCCCTTCTCAATCAAGGTCACATCCTTATCTGCGACTGACCATGTCCCCCAAGTTGTCTCCTGAGTAGAGGCAAAAGCATAAGAACCGTCGTTAAGCTGGATAATATAAGTATTATCTAATGAAAAAGTCCCGGAGTTGTCCTCAATCCCGCCTATCGCTCTAGTGGCAATTATCACATTCACAATTAATTGTCAACCTCCCATATATATATCGTAATAAATCAGAAAAACTTGCATGCTTTTAGGAAAAAAGATGGTTTAATTTGACGGCTTGGTTAGTTTAAGATACCAAGTGTCTTAGAAATAATTACTCGCGCCGCTTTCTCTTTCGACTGCTCCGGATAGTCTTGAACTTTCCCTGATCGATCGATCAAAGAAAATTCAATATTATCAGAATTAAAAGTCTTAGCTGTATTCGCTACAATTAAATCCAAATCTTTTTGTTTGAGTTTCTTCTTCGCATTAGCAATCACGTTCTCAGTCTCCAAGGCAAAGCCGACAAGAGTTCGATCTTGGCGTCCTTTTTGCTGAGAAACAGTTTTTAGAATATCCCGTGTTGGCGTTAATTCCAAAACCAAACCTTTTTTGTTTTTTTTGATTTTAGATTTGGGATTTGTTTGGGATTTTGATGTTTTTGGTTTGAAGTTGAAGTCCCCAACAGCCGCCGCCATGACAAAAGTCTCATTATCGGAATAATGCTCCATCACCGCCTCCAACATCTCCTGAGCAGATTCCACTTTTACCGGTTTAATGTCTAAAGGAGCCGACAAATTAGTCGGCCCGGAAATCAAAGTGACGGTTGCTCCCTGCTCTCTGGCAACTCTAGCCAGAGCATATCCCATTTTTCCGGAAGATCGATTGGTAATATATCGAACTGGATCTATTGCTTCCTGAGTCCCCCCCGCCGTAATCAAAAATCTTTTCCCCCGCAAATCCTGCCTAATGCCTAAAGGCCTAAGGGCCTTCTCCACTATCTCTTCCGGCTCACTCATCCGGCCGATATCATCATCTCCACAAGCAAGCCGGCCTTCCGCCGGACCTACGAACTCAAAACTCCTAACTTTCAACTTCTCCAAATTCTCCTGCACCGCAGAGTTCCGCCACATTTCACAATTCATAGCTGGAGCAATTAATTTCGGCGCAGTTGAGGCCATCACAATAGTAGTTAAAGGATCATCAGCAATTCCATTGGCAATTTTGCCCAAAACATTTGCAGTGCACGGAGCGATAAGGATTAAATCGGCCTTCTTGGCCAATGAGATATGAGGAACTGGTAGTTGGGATAAGTCAGTAGCAAATAAATCGGTGATAACTGGGTTACCCGAAAGAGTTCTGAAAGTTAAGGGGGTAACCAGACTCGCTGCTTCTTTGGTCATCACGACCCAAACATCGGCGCCAGACTTTTTTAAGCGCGAAACAATTTCACAGGCTTTGTAAGCAGCAATACTCGAGGAAACACCCAGAATAATCGTCTTATTAGTTAACATCCAACTTCCTAAAAGCCTATAGGCCTATGAGCCTATGGGCCTATGGGCCTATGGGCCCTTAGGCTTATTTCTTTTTCTTCTTCTCAGGCGCCTTCTTCTTTTCCTTAGCATCCTTAGAGAGGCTATCTAGGATAGAAGGCCTTTCATCAATTTCGTCCCTAGCAATTAGATCTTCGGCCTTTTGTGATGGTCCCGAAAGGGTCTTGATCCGAATCTTGTCAGCAGCAATTTCCCGCAAAGCTGTAATGACCGGGTTGTTCGGATCAAAATTATTGACATAGGGGAGTGATCCGTCAACAATCTGTTTCGCCCTCCCGGCAGCAGCATTGGATAACATAAACTTATTCTTCGCCTTAACCAATAAATCTTCTAAATTTCGTTCATTCAATTTAATAACGTCCTTTCTTTTTCAACATTGATTATCGCCCTAATTTTTTCCGAGGCAGTGTCGACCTTATCATTTACCACAATGTAGTCATACTTCTCCATCACCTGCAATTCGGCAATAGCCGCCCGCAAACGATAGTTGACCACCTCCTGATCTTCAGTCTTTCTCTTTTTAAGCCGAAAAGCCAAAATATCTACTGACGGCGGAATTAAAAAGATAAAGACCGCAGCGGCACTCAGTTTCCCCGACTCCACAATCTCCTTGATCGAAGCGGCCCCCTGAACATCAACCTCACAAACAACCGATAT
>JBDRIF010000144.1:0-3565 GCA_043816125.1 bacterium | reverse complement strand
TTAAGACTGTCCCGGCGCCGATCGGCCACCTTTTGGCCGCGATCTTGATCAGTTCCAGGGCATCGGGAGTGTTTAATGTGATCTCGATCTGGTCCAAACCACCGGCCAGAGCCGCTTCGATGACCGGTTCGATCCTGTTTTTATTGGCACCGCGGATAATTCCGATGAGCATGTTTACATTATATAACAAATGCACAATTTTGCAGCCGTTTACTTTTTCTACTGCAGTGCTATAATGATTTTTTATGAAGGGCTTGGGGAAAGAACTTGGCGATTCCTTAACTTTGGGCTTTGAACTAGTCCTGCCAACCCTGTTGTGTGCCTTGATCGGGTGGGAGCTTGATAGTCGATTTGGAAGCGCCCCTTTTGGGCTGATCAGCGGTGTTTTTTTAGGCGCAGTTGCCGGTTTTTGGAGTGTCGTCCGTAAATTCTTAAAATAAGAAGAGTGAGGATGATAAATGGGTGCAGAAATTGAAGTAGTCAAAGTTTTCTGGCAGCTGTCGTTATTTGGCCTCGATATTTCAATATCTTCAGCCGTCCTGGTCATTTGGGCCGCAGTTCTTCTGATCTTATTTTTTGGTTTCCTGGCTGTGCTTCACGCCAAAGTTGTTCCAGGTAAAACCCAAAATATGTTTGAATTGTTGTTCGATTTTTGGGAGGAACAGACCAAGGATGTTTTTCAGGAGGATTCTGCCCGCTGGCTCCCCTTTGTCTTTTCGCTTTTTCTTTTTGTTCTGGTCTGCAACCTGTTGGCTTTGATCCCCAACGTTTACCCGATCACCGCAAATATAAATATTACCGTAACCCTGGCGGCTTTGGTTTTTGTCGTTTACCATTACGCCGGAATAAGTAAGAATGGACTCGGTAATTATTTAAAAGCCCTTTTGCCTCAAGGAGTTCCATTCTGGTTGATGCCGTTTCTTATTTTGATAGAGATTATTAGCCATTTGGCGCGACCGTTCTCTCTGGCGATCCGTCTTTTTGCCAATATGACCGCCGGGCATCTGGTGACTTTTACCTTTTTGTCTCTGATCATTTTATTGAAAAGCAGTTGGCTGGCCGGATTTCCGTTGTTAGGGCGATTGCTGGTCGGTCTATTCGAGTTTTTTGTCGCTTTTGTTCAGGCTTACGTTTTTGCTTATCTGGCCGCGCTGTATATCGGATTGGCTGTAACCGAAGAGACTCAAATAAACTAAAAAAGGGGAGGGATAAATATGTTGAATTTATTAGCAGCCGGAATTGCTATCGGGTTGGCCGGGTTTGGAGCTAGTTTGGGGATCGGAATGATCGGAGCAAAATCGGTGGAGAGTATTGGCCGCCAGCCGGAGGCGAGTCCAAATATCAGGGTTACGATGATTATTGCGATCGCATTTGTCGAGTCGATCGCTTTGTACGCCCTGGTCATTTCCTTTATGTTGTTGGCAAAATAGCGGCAGGGAGAAAACTTAATGTTTGAACCAAATACTAGTTTAATATTTTGGACCGTGGTTTCATTCTTAATATTGTTGGCTCTACTGTATAAGCTCGTCTTCCCCCCTTTACATAAGGTGTTGGATCTGCGGCGCCAGGCGATCGATGGGCGGATTACGCAGGCTGAAAAAATTCAACGTGAAGCGGAGACTTTATTACAACAGTATCAGCGTCAGCTGATCGAGGCGGAGAAAAAGACAACCGCCATGTTCGAAGAGGCGAGACGGCAGACCGCCGAGTTTCGCGATGAGAATTTAAAAAGAGCGCAAAAAGAGGCGCAGGAAGTGATCGGCCGGACACGTGAAGATATCGACTCGTTAAAACGAAAAGCCCTGCGCAATTTGAAAGAAGAAATTGTCGAAGTAATCGTAGAAGTGAACCGCCGGCTGATCGATAAGGAGTTAGGCTCGACCGACCACCGTCGATTAATTGAAAAGGCGATCAAAGATCTGGAGGAGCATGTCACGAAGTAATTTTGGGTTTAATATTGAACAGTTCTTCAATGAAGCCAAAAATGATCAGGTGGAGGAACAATTTGAAGACGAGTTGGGGAGTTTTTCCGATCTGGTCGGTCAGCATTATGACTTAAAATTCTTTTTGGAAGATCCTAGAATCGCAGCCGAGGTAAAAAAACAACGTCTGGAAGAACTCTGTCCGCCAAACATTAGCCGTAATTTCTTGCGTTTGGTTTTTTTTCTAATTGATAATGGCCGGGAAGAATTGATCGAGGAAGCGAGTCTTGGCTTGACCAAACTGGTAGCGCAGGAGAAGGAGATAATGTTTGGCCGGGTCAGCAGTTTTTTCCCTTTGTCCGAGAAGCAGAAAGCAGCGCTTATTAAATCAATGAGTGCAATCGAAAAAATGCCAGTCCGTCTCCGTTATGTTATTGACGGAAGCTTGTTGGGAGGTTTTAATGTTCGATTTATCAATGGCCGGGTCTGGGATACTAGCATAAAATATCGTCTAAATAATTTAAAAGAAGAGTTATTAAGGTAGGGGGAAAAATGGTGGAATTTCCTGGATTTGAAAAGGTTCTTAAGGAGATCAGAAGCGACCTGAAGAAGATCAAGCTTGGGGTCGGTGGCGAAGAGGTCGGGATAGTGACCGAATCGGGAGATGGTATTGCCCATGTGACCGGGTTGCCTCATGCGATGATGGGAGAGATGCTAAAATTTTCGTCCGGAATTTTTGGTTTGGTTCTCAACCTGGAAATTGAAGAGGTAATATGTATTTTATTGGGGCAGCACACTTCGGTCCGTGAAGGGGATACTGCCCGTTGTACCGGACGGATCATGTCGGTGCCGGTGAGCAATGCCTTGCTCGGACGGGTTGTTGATCCGCTCGGGGTGCCGATTGATGGGGGAGAAAAGATCAAAACAACTAAATATCGGCCGCTGGAATTAATTGCGCCATCGGTGATCGACCGGACACCGGTTGATAAGCCGTTGCAGACCGGTCTTAAGTTAATTGACGCTCTTATTCCAATTGGCAGAGGACAGCGTGAATTGATCATCGGCGATCGTTCTACTGGAAAGTCGGCAATTGCTATCGATGCGATCATTAACCAGAAAGGGAAAGACGTTATTTGTATTTATGTCGCTATCGGGCAAAAATCTTCCAACGTGGTCGCTTTGCGCAAAACATTGAAGGACCAAAACGCTCTTGATTACACCATTATTGTCGATGCTTCGGCCTCTGACCCGGCCGCTCTGCAGTATCTGGCCCCGTTTGCCGGTTGTGCTATGGCCGAAGAATTTATGTACTCCGGCAAAGATGTGCTGATCGTCTATGACGATTTAAGCAAGCATGCGGCCGCCTACCGGATGATCTCTCTCTTATTGCGCCGTCCCCCCGGTCGCGAAGCTTATCCGGGAGATATTTTTTATCTCCATTCCCGTCTGCTGGAAAGGGCGGCCTGTTTGAGTGACGCTAAGGGCGGCGGGTCCTTGACCGCTTTGCCGATAATCGAGACGCAAATGGGTGATATTTCCGCATATATTCCGACCAATATTATCTCAATAACGGATGGTCAGATCTTTTTGGATAACAATTTATTCAACGCCGGTTTTCGGCCGGCGGTCAATGTCGGGATGTC
>JBDRIF010000143.1:0-10599 GCA_043816125.1 bacterium | reverse complement strand
AATGTCGGGCAAAGGGATAGAACCATTTAGTACATAAAACGCCCTATCAGCCGCAACTTTTTGGGCCAGGGGTGATTCCGGACCAAAACGCTCCAACAACTTCTGTTCGGCCGCGCCCAATAATTCCTTAAATCTGCTTTTAATAGGGACATCATCGACACGAAAACTATCAATCAGGTATTGAGCTTCCTCAAAGGTCAGAGATTTAGTCTCTCCTCGAACCATAATTCGAGAAACAAGTTCCTGGGCCTGCTTTGCTGTGATCGTCTTTGTTTTCAACGCCTTTGCCACGATCGGCTTGGCAGACTCAACGGAAATATCTTCTTGCGCCAGCTCGGGAACCTGCGTCTTAACGGCATCAATAATCCAGCTAATAGCCGGATCCTTGTGAGGACCAACAAGCGCAACTGTTAAACAGCCAATAAAGAATGATTCGGCATTTCGGGCAATGATCGGCTCCAGTTCCCCTCTAAATAAAGCAAAAGTTAGGGCGTGTGGATCGGCCCATAACCCTTGACGAAAACCAAATGTTCTCCTTTCATCCAACACCCGTTTCGGAACTATCTTTCCTACAACAGTCTGCACCGCCTGCCCTGGTCTGGAAACTGATGATACTGCCATATTACACTCCTATTTGCTTAGTTAACTCGGGGTTTTGCAAAAAGAAAATAACCTCTGGTTTTACATAAGGATTTCGGCAAGAAATAACAAGAATTTCACTTAAATTAAAAAATACTCTATCGTAGTGGTCAAGATAGGCTAAATTAGCGTCGAGAAACCGGGGAAAGAGGTCTCAATGCAGTCAACATCATTTATCTTTGTTTCGCCATCGGCAACCTTGGCCGCGATAGAACAGGCCATCGCGATCCGGTGATCACCGTGACTATCGATCGCAGCACCATGCAATTTGGTCGGCCCTTCAATTATCAACCCATCTTCTAATTCTTCAATCTTCGCTCCCATCTTTCTTAATTCAGAAGCAATCGTCGCAATCCGATCAGATTCTTTAACCCGCAATTCCCTGGCTCCGCGAATTTCTGTTTTACCTTTTGCTTGAGTCGCGGCAACCGCAATGATCGGAATCTCATCTATGATTCGAGGAATAATCGCTCCATCAATCTTAATCCCTTTGAGTTTAGAGGTCTTAATAACAATAGTTCCACGAGGCTCTTCAGAGAGAATTTGTTCATCCTTGATCTCAATTTTCCCGCCCATTTGACGCAAAACATCGATAATTCCGGTTCTGGTCGGGTTGAGTCCCACATTATATATAGTAAGTTCAGAGTTCGGAGTGATGAGCCCTAAAACCATAAAGAAGGCGGCGGAAGAGATATCACCAGGGACATCAACCACCTTCCCGGGAAATCCATTTTTTGTAGCCGCAAAATATCTAAACATTCTCTCGGTGTGATCGCGGGATTTTATTTTCTCAACAACTGTCGTCTCTCCTTCGGCAAATAATCCGGCCAGCATGACCGCCGACTTAACCTGGGCAGAAGCCACCGGCAGCTCATAAGTGATCCCTTTCAGTTTTGTCCCGGTAATTTTTAATGGGGCGTAAATATTATTGTCGCGGACCTTGCCCACGATTCGCGCGCCCATCAGCGTCAGCGGTTCGAAAATTCTTTTCATGGGGCGTTTTTGGATCGAGGCATCACCAGTTATTTCCGAAGTAAAGTTTTGTCCGGCCAAAATTCCAGATAACAGCCTGATTGTTGTTCCGGAATTACCGACATCCAACACCCCATCAGCTTTCTGCAACCCTCTCAACCCCTTCCCGATTATTTTGTAACTTGTCTCTTGTATCCTTGTAACTTGAATTCCGAGTTGTTGAAAACATTTGATAGTAGCCAAACAATCAGCACTTGCCAAAAAACCGTTAATAACGGTTTCGCCATTGGCTAAAGCGCCCAACATCACGGCTCGATGAGAGATAGATTTATCACCGGGGATATGGATTTGTTTTTTCATCCTACTCCACGTCGAATGAGAGCTTATCAATGACCTTGTCAGCCGCAATAACCTTCACTAACCACTTCCCCCTGCTTTGCGGCGGGAGGACAAGATAGCTCCAGGTATCGGTCGGCTGTCTCGAGACATTAAGATCGATGACGGCAAAAGTTGATCCGTCCGGCTTTTGCCAGACGTGCTGAATTTTGCCCGGGATTGGCTCCATTAATACCCGGGTATAATAATTGACCTGCTGGCCGGCAGAAAAAGTATTCGTAATCCCCTGCGGCGTATAATCGACAACCTCTCGGCAGAATAATTGCTTAAGAACTTCGACATCGCCCCCTGGTAACGGTTTGGCAACAACAACTTCTTCCTTTTCCACTTTCACCAGAGTTGTCGACGTTGTGCTTATTGTCACCTTCGGCTGAACAACCGGGCTCGGTTCCTGTTGTTTTAGACCAAAAAGAAGATACCAGGCGATCACGGCTAAAACGATGATCAATAGCCAATAAAATATTTTGTGCGGACTTGTTTTTTGAACCGTAAAACCGACTACTGTGTTTTTTCTCATGATAATGATTCAATTGAGTCGCGAAAAGCCTTAACTTTTTCCAATTCGTGCTCAATTTTCTGCGGATCTCCCTCTTTGATTAATTTCTCCAGACCGCTTAATGATTTTTTAAACGCTCCGATCATTTTCAAGACCGCTTTTTTGTTGGTCACAAACATATCGACCCCCAAGATCGGATCGCCGGAGGCGATTCTGGTCGTATCACGGAATCCCGAGGCGGCCAACTTCATCATCTGCTCTTTCCCGTTCTTGGCAGAGGAGACAGCATCAACCAGGGCAACTGCAACCGCCAGAGGCATGTGACTGATCCCGGCGACAGCCAGGTCGTGTAATTTGGGATCGAGTTCAACCGGCACCCCACCCAACAAAATTGCCAGCTTGGAGACTGCAGTCAAAGCTTTTTTACTCGTTTTTGAGTTCGGGGTCAACGCCCAAACTTTGTTGACAAACAGATCGATCTCGGCCGATTCCAATTTAACCGTCTCTTTCCCCGCCAACGGATGCCCGCCGACAAAAAAGGCCCCCTTCGGCATCAACTTTGCCGCCTGAAGAACGATCCCCTCTTTGGAACTGGCCACATCGGTCACAATAGCATTCGGTTTTAACGCCGCAGCAATTTCTTCTAGTATAGGAATAACAAGATTGATTGGTGTAGCGATAAAAACGATATCGGCCTGACTGACCCCAGCTTTAGGATCGGTCGTCCCTTCATCGATCGCCCCCAGCGTCTTAGCTTGATGAATAGTCTCTTCTCTACGCGGCACGCCGACAATTTTCAAGTCGGCCCGACCCAAACTTTTTAACTTAAGCCCGATCGAACCGCCAATAAGGCCCAACCCAATAATTGTAATTTGCATACATAAATATTAGGCTAATTTAGCGACAATTTCAAGGTTTGATGAAATTTCCTTCTCTTTATGTGGAAAATAGAGTAAGAGACTTTTATGACATATTCAGCCCTGACTGCAAGACCATCAAAACGATTAGGCCCGCCTCACTTTACCCAAAGCGGCGCTCCTGATCCGCGTCATACCAGGACGATCGCCGCCACTATCAGCCGCAATCTCCGTTTTTTTTCTCCGGTTGCCAATCGTAAGACCAGCCGGCCGGAAATGCAATTTGTCGGACTATTAGAACAAATTGACCTAAAACCAAATCAGCCACTTTACCATCTATTAAGTTTCCGCACCTACCTGTTGAAAGATGTTTTATCTCAAGGATATATTACGCTGACCGACGCCTATAAATTACTGGTCGGATCACTCTCTCTCAGCGCCCAGGATATTACCGATAATTGGGAACGCAATCATGACGACTTTTTAAGAGAACTGATCGCTTTCACCCCACTAGCCAGAGAATTACCGCAGCTTCGAGACAAAAAACTTCTCGCCGCGGAATTCTTTTTGAGAAAAGGGGCTATCGGCCTTTATAATTTTGCTTCATACGGTAATTTTTACCGCAATCTCCAGCTAACAGGTGCTCCGGCCTATCTGCGTGATGGTTATGCCAAAGCCCTCTGGCTAGAAATGCACAGTCAGGCCGGCTTGCCGATCACCGATCGCGCCTTGATCGAAAGCTACAAACAATTCAGTTACAACTGCATTAGTACCGAAGAAGGAAAAATTTGGGGGGCAATCTCTCTGGCCGAGCCTTCGGATCTTGACGAACACTGTCTCGGCGTGCCGGTGGAATTTGGCATTCGCTGTGAAATGGGACACTGGCTGGAATTATCTTTTGACAGCGGCACTGTCGCGGCCAAACGGTTTGCCCCTGTTATCCGGGAATGGCACGACCGGGGCAATAGTGTTAATTATTCCCCTCAAGTTGACGCGCCAAAGATTCAAGGGCTATACACCCAACTTTTTGGCGCTTATCAGGAGCTATCTCTGACTGTACTTAGAAATGTTTCTGCCACAGCCACCGCCCGCAAACTCATAGATCAAAAAATCGCGGCCAAACCGACCGGATACAAAGATTTTTTCATGAGCAACGCACGACTGGCCTTGGAACAAACAGAACCGGCTAATTCTCTTTATAACAAAATCTGCGGTGAAGGAATCTTTTACTCCCTGCCCATTTTTCAGGCCGGTTCCAAGACAGAAGCTCGCTTAACAAAGCAGCTCGGGCAGGAAGCAATGCAGGCAATCAAAACAATCAGTCGACTGCGTCAGCAAGTCGAGGGATTGCCTGAAGATGTCCGGGTTTTCTATGAGGGAGGGAATTTCATGTCGACCCATGATTTTGCCTTTCCCAGCCTGTCTACGCCAAGAGCAAATATTTTTGGGGCGCGGCCGTCAATATTCCGCTCCGGCAACGAACATTCCTGCGCCGAATGGCTCGATTTTATTTTGCGCCAGCGTATTGGCAGTATGCTGATTAAAGGGTTGCGCGCCACTTCGCCGCGGGAACTGCACCGCGCGGCTATCCTTTATTTAACCAGCCTGTTTAACCACGGCGCCACAATTGAAAACATTATTGAGGTAACTCGTTATCTCTCCGAGGGGGAGGTTTGTTTATTCCTGGGGAGTGCCCTGGACGGCTGCACAGAAGCGAGCGGTCGTAAGTATCATTTAAGACGAGAGGCTGACAAATTAGAAAGCAAGTTCCGGGCCGGCCGACTCCGCTTTACAACTCTATTAGAAAAGTTTACCGCCTGGCAGGCAGGCCCGTACAAAGAGTTTGCCGCCTCCGGTGCCGACCGTTATGTTTATCCTAATCTCCCCTTTTATCGCGATAGTCTTGGCAAGTTTGGCCGTAAACGGCCGCGTTTACTCGCAGTTGCCAACGATCCAAAACAGCCGATGGTCGAGCGCCGCCTAGCCGCATACGTCCTGCTACTCCGTCGTGATGAATCGTTGATCGGCGTCCGAGCCAACGACCCGGTAATCAACGCATATAAAATCATGCTCACCAGCGCCCAGGCGCATCAGTGGGGAAATTTTGCCGGCGATAGTCCCCAATTAAGTTAGTTATGAGCATAGAATTATCAATTACCACCAAAGTGCATCGCCAAGCTGTCCTTGAAGGAAGATTAAGTGGAAGCGCGCTCATCGGAACACTCGAACTTGCCAGACGGACCGCCCCTATACAACAACTTGAATCTGCAACAATAATACTATTATATGAAGCCTTTCTCTGGCACCTGGTTCATGCCCCCAAAGCTGAGGATAGAATGATGGTGATGACTTATCTAGGAGATAATATTGGCGGTTTTCTCGAAGATTTGGTAAATTTATCTGCGACTGTAATGGCTGAAGGGCCATCCCCAGCGGCAGTAGAAAACAGCCAAAAGGTGCAAAGGTTGGCGGCTACCTCAATCATGCTAGGCACCTCATTTTTCTTTTCTGTTGGTCAGGCAGAAAGTCTTTGGATTAACGATTTATTTCCGGAAGCACAAATAAACTGGTACGCCAGTAATGTTCAAGCAATAAAAAGAGGCCCACTTGAATTTATTAGCTTCAATGCGGCTCTAGAATATTTAGACTTTGATAACTGCAATCCAGCAGCTATTTTTGCAACTCCGGGCCTACCTTCAGCCATAGCAACTGGCTTGCGTCTTAGTGTCGAAGGACGAACCCCAATGTTGAATGACTTTTTTGTCCCTGCAGGGATATCTCGCGATGCGACCCTCTGTTTAGCTGAATTACGCAAAGCGATGGTTGCCCGCAGTAGAAATATATATGTAACAATCGGGAGACAAGCTTTTAGCAGTTCACTGGCTAATCCGGCAATTGAGCAGGTGATTCCTTCCCAACCAGAAGAAGAGGGGACAACGATATTAACAATGCCCTACAAGGAAAAGGCTGACGACGTCATGCTCTGTCTCTTAGTCAAAAACGAATTGGCCGTCGGTTACGCCTCGGCCCAGAGGCTAGCAGGAAGCACCACCGCCTCATTCGGCTTCCATATTTTCCGCGAGTTTCGCGGCGCACCATCAACATCTGATGCATTTTTTATCGGGGTTGAGGAAGCAATAAAATCTGCTTATCAGCCACATCAACTTGTAATAACTTTAGACGGCCCCATGTCTGCAGTGGAGTCTACTGAAAGGAATTTAGCTTTTTACACCAGACATCACTACTCCGTTGTCAGTGGAGGACGTCAGGCAATTAAGCAAGTAGCTGCTTGATTAGTTGATAGCCATTCTTAATTTTCAATTTCGACTTCTTCACTTCTTTTTCGTTGTAGCCTTTTACGCCTTCACGGGCCTCCACGGGCCCTCCTCCCCATATTACAAATGGCACATCATCCCGACTATGAGTCATCAAACTGATCGGCGTCGGATGATCGGGCAAGACAAGGACCTTTAGGCCTATAGGCCTATGGGCCTTTAGGATTGTCCCTACGACTTTGCGATCGAAATCCTCAATAGCTTTGATTTTCTTAGGAATGGAACCTTCATGCCCAGCTTCATCCGGCGCTTCAACATGAACAAAAACCAGATCGTGAGTCTTTAAGGCACGAAGGGCATATTGTGCTTTGCCAACATAATTAGTATCCAAATAACCAGTAGCCCCGGGAACATTAATAACAGTCATCCCCAAGGTCTTCCCAAACCCTTTTAATAAATCAACGGCAGTAATGACCGCGGCTCTCTTTCCATACTTCTTTTTAAACGACGGCATATTCGGCGCTTTCCCCTGTCCCCACGGCCAGATCATCGTCGCCTTTGTTTTCATTTCGTGGAGTAATACTTCGCTTTGGTTCATCAATTGAAGCAACAGATCTGATTTTGGCAAATATTTGCGAATTGGTTTACCGGTAATATCGTGCGGCGGGGTGGTTGCAACTCTGGCTTCTGATTTTAGTATAAGTAAGTGGCGGTAACTTAAGCCAGGCACAAAGCGTATATCTTTTGTCCCCAACTTTTTATCCAACATTTTCATAATCTTCCGTGATTCCGCTGTTTTGATGTGATGCGAGGTAAAGCTATCCATCTTGCCCTCTTTGACGGAAACTAAATTACAGCGAAAAGCAATTTCATCCTTTTTCAGTTTTACACCCAAGCTGGCAGCCTCTAACGGTCCGCGACCGGAATAGTATTTTTTCGGGTCATAACCGAAAATACTCATGGCGGCGACATCGGAACCGGGGGGGAGAGGTTTGGGTGTATTATTGGTCCAACCGACAATTCCATTTTGCGCTAAAAAATCTAAATTGGGGGTTTTTGCGACTTCTAAAGGGGTTTTGCCTTTAAGTGCTTTTAAAGGACGGTCAGACATGCCGTCACCAATTAAGACAAGATACTTGGTCATTTCAACTTAGGCAACTCATTTACATTCAGCTTAGGTAATGAGTTCTTATCGATTACAATCGAAGGACCATCCATCTTGGGGATAGTAACTTTTGGCGCTTTGATCTCGGGGGCCGGCTCCGATAATACTTTGTCTTTAATAAACGCATCAATTTTGGGGGCCGACCATTCTATCGCCGGATAAGACCATCTGATCAACGCACGCGAAACCTTGACCAGATATGAATCTTGCAACCCGACGTGGAGCGGCTTTGTAAACGACAAGCTGATCACAAATTGAGAAAAAACGCCGAAAACCATCAGAAAAACCAAAACAATAGCGGTATTTTTAGCCAGGGTGATCATCCCACCGGCATTTTTGACATAATAGAAAGCTATAAAAATCCCCAAAACCAGATCAATTAGATTTAACATAATTAACCTCGGAGTTTAGTTTTTTGCTCTTTGAGTTTTGCTTTGAGTTCGGGAT
The DNA here is from genome assembly GCA_043816125.1 of bacterium. GTDB lineage: Bacteria > Margulisbacteria > WOR-1 > O2-12-FULL-45-9 > O2-12-FULL-45-9 > JBDRIF01. The sequence goes on along the minus strand of JBDRIF010000143.1, from coordinate 2,352 downwards.
ACTTGAGTGCCAAAATCTGTGCCGCCAGGATCGCCGCGTTTTTGGCTCCGTCGATCGCTACGGTAGCGACCGGAACGCCGGACGGCATCTGCACAATTGCAAACAAAGCATCATGCCCTTGCAGTCCTTTAGAATGAACAGGAATGCCGATTACCGGTAAAGTAGTATGAGCTGCAACGACCCCCGGGAGAGCGGCAGCCATTCCAGCCGCGGCAATGATCAGGTCGTAATTATTCTCGGCGTTAGCGGCATATTCTTCGACTTTTTTTGGGGTCCGGTGAGCGGAAGCGACAGTCACATCATAAGCAATACCAAACTCTTTGAGCTGGGCTTCGACTTTTTCTATCAGCGGCAAATCGGACTTGCTGCCAGTAATAATACCGACTTTCATGAGGAAATTATATATTACTTCAGCCGAGAAAACAACTCCGCCTTCGTCATGACGGACTTCGGCGGACAGGTATGTTATAATTTATTTTATGACGAAAAAAGCCTATCTTATCGGCCATCCGCTCAAACATTCTGTCTCCCCAGCCATGCATAATGCCATAGCGACAGATTACTATAAATACGAGCCCAAAGATGTTAAACCCGGAGAGATCGCCAAAGCTTTGGTTGAGTTTCGAAAGCCGGAAGTGATCGGTTTCAACGTCACAATTCCTCACAAAGAGGCTATCCTCCCCTTCTTAGACGATCTTGATAACAACGCCGAACTGATCGGAGCCGTTAATACAGTTGTCAACGAAGACGGCCGTCTGGTCGGCCACAATACCGACGGGGCCGGCTTTATCGAATCGCTCAAGCAGGATGCCAAGATCGATCCTCTGGATAAAAACGTGGTAGTCATCGGAGCCGGCGGCGCCAGTCGGGCAGTTTGTGTCATGCTGGCCGAAGCAAAAGTCGATTTTCTGACTGTCACCGACATCGCAGCCGAAAAAGCGCAGCAGCTGGTTGAATATATCAGCTCGGAACTTGAGGTCAACTGTAACTTTGTCCCGGCCAACAGTCCGGAACTTCAGGAAAGAATAAATAATGCCGATATTTTGGTTAACTGTTCTCCCATCGGCATGCACCCAAAAGAAGATCAGAGCCCTCTAGCCGACAATATAAAATTACATTCCAATCTTATGGTTTACGATCTGGTATATAACCCCGGTGTAACAAAATTAATGAAAGCGGCCGAAGCTGCCGGAGCAAGAACTTGTACCGGCTTAGGGATGCTCGTCCGTCAAGGAGCCCTCGCCTTTACCCTCTGGACCGGTCAAGAAGCAGACATCCCAAAGATGCGCCAAGCCGCCGAAAAAGCCCTCGGACTGTCGTAAATACGACACCCCTACCACTGAGTCCTTCGTAAAACCACGAAATATCTCCTGGCAATAAAATTGCTGGTAACAAAATAATGATCAAGAATAGCAATACTACCTCCCTCCTGGATGAAATCATCAGCAAAGCTATGGAGCTCCGTGCTTCCGACATCCACCTTGAACCGCGCGAAGAATATTTACGCATCCGTTACCGAGTTGACGGCCTCCTGCAAGACGACAAACCGATCCCCAAGGCAAAACAAGCCTCGTTAATTTCCCGAGTTAAGGTCTTGGTTAATCTCGACATCGCCGAGAGCCGCCTCCCCCAAGACGGCCGGACCAAACAAAAACATTTCGACCTGCGCGTCTCCACTGTCCCGACAATCCATGGCGAAAAAGTTGTCCTCCGTCTACTAAACAGAAAACAAGCCCACCTAGGCCTGGAAGAACTGGGAATGGAATCAGACGATTTAGCAACTTACAAGAAAATGATCGCTAAGAACAACGGAATTATTTTGGTAACAGGGCCAACCGGATCAGGAAAAACGACGACTCTTTATTCAACCTTAACAACCTTAAACAAAAAAGAGACAAATATTATGACGATTGAAGATCCGGTAGAGTATCAACTCCCCGGCATCAACCAGATCCAGATTAATCTCAAGGCAGGGTTAACCTTTGCCCGCGGCTTGAGAGCATTTCTCCGTCAAGATCCCGACATCATTATGGTCGGCGAGATCAGAGATCTTGAAACAGCCAAAATAGCCATGCAAGCGGCGTTGACCGGACATTTAGTTTTTTCCACCCTCCACACCAACAATGCTCCCTCGGCAGTTACCCGCCTAATCGACATGGGGATCGACAAATATTTGGTCGAGGCCTCCGTAATCGGCGTCGTGGCGCAACGCTTAGTCCGCAAAACCGGCGGCGGGAGGATCGGTATCTATGAAGTAATGATGGGCGTTGAACCGCAGAATGAGATGAAGCGATTGAAGGATAATGGGCTGTTGAAGATCGAACAAGGGCTGACAACGAAGGAAGAAGTTGC
>JBDRIF010000142.1:0-11797 GCA_043816125.1 bacterium | reverse complement strand
ATATCCATCGCTAGGTAATCGACCAATTTTTCGTCGATGATCTGCTGTAGAACAGCCGGCAGGCTCCCGTTGGTATCCAGTTTGATCTTATATTGCATCGCCTTAACTTTCTTAAGGAAATCAACCAGCTCCTCCCCACATAACAGCGGCTCACCACCGGTAATGCAAACACCATCTAAGAAATTCTCTCTCTCCTTAAGAAAATCGATAATTTCATCTTCAGGAATAGCTTGTTGTGAATCAGGATCAGTTACCAAAGCGGGGTTAAAGCAGTAGAAACAGCGAAAGTTGCAGCCTCCTAAAAATAGAGTACATGCAACTTCCCCAGGGTAATCGATTAGGGTTGTTTTTTGGATCCCACGGAACTCAATCATTCTTCTTTACAACATAGGCCTTGCGATCTTTAAACTCTTCTTTCTTCCCTTCGTTCCAGTTCTGGACAGGACGGAAATATCCGACTACTCGACTATAAACTTCAGTTGCTAACGAGCACTTTTTCTTCTCTTGTGTCATCTACTATCACCTCCTCTATCTTGTTTTCTGTAACAGCGACGGGACAACTGAAGTGCTCACCTGAAACATATCCATGAACAGGACAAACACTAAAAGTCGGTGAAATTGTAAAATATGGCATCCGGTGGTTAAAAGCGATCTTTTTAACCAATTTTTTACAAGCTTCGGCTGATTCAATCCGTTCACCGACAAAAACGTGAACAACTGTCCCGCCGGTATACATCGCCTGCAAATCGTCTTGGTGTTTTAAAGTTTCAAAAACATCATCCGTATAGTTAACCGGCAGATGAGAAGAATTCGTGTAGTAAGGTTCGTCGGTCCCGGAAGTTTTGATCTGAGGGAAAAATTTCTTGTCTAAGCGGGCCAGGCGATAAGAGGTCCCCTCAGCCGGTGTCGCTTCCAAGTTAAAAATATGGCCGGTCTCTTCCTGGAACTGAGCGATCCGGTCTCGGAAGTGATTAAGAACCTTAATCGCGAAATCACGTCCCTTCCTGGTCTCAATCCCTTCACCCAAGAAATTAAGACAGCATTCGTGCATCCCCACCAAACCAATGGTAGAAAAGTGATGGTTAAGATTCCCTAAATAGCGTTTGGACCACGGCAAAAGCCCATTTTCCATGTTCCGGTTAACTTCTTTCCGTTTGATCTCCATCGATTCTTTCCCTAAATAGAGTAAATCGTCTAATCGTTCAAAAAATTCTTCTTCATTCTTTGATTGGTAACCAATTCTGGGTAAGTTCATCGTCACAACCCCAATACTTCCGGTCTTTTCGCCAGAACCGAATAAACCACCGGTCTTACTCATCAAATCTTTGAGATTTAACTGCAAACGACAACACATCGAACGGACATCACTCGGATTTAGAGTGCTGTTGATAAAATTCTGAAAATAAGGGATCCCGTACTTAGCGGTCATTCCGAATAATAAGTTGGCATTTTCACAATCCCAGTCGAATTCTTTGGTGATATTATAAGTCGGGATCGGGAAGGTAAAGATCCGGCCGTGCATATCTCCTTTGGTCATAACCTCGATAAAAGCTTTGTTGATCATATCCATCTGCGGCTGAAAATTCTTATACGGCTCCCCTTCTATATATTCACCGCCGTAAAGGATTGGCATATCGGCCATATCGGCAGGGACAGTCCAGTCTAAAGTGATATTTGTAAAAGGGACCTGATTTCCCCAACGGGAGGTAGCATTGATCGCAAAAACAAATTCCTGGATCGATTGTTTGATCTGTTCATAGTTTAAACCATCCTTAGCCGCCAAAGGGGCTAAGTAAGTATCAAAGGAGGAGAAAGCCTGCGCCCCGGCCCATTCATTCTGTAATGTCCCTAAAAAGTTGACGATCTGCCCTAAAGCCGCGTTAAAATGTTTGGCCGGTTTAGCTGAAACCCTTCCCGGCACCCCATTGAAACCTAATTCTAAAAGTTGCCTCAAAGACCAACCGGCACAGTAACCGGCAAAGGTCCCCATGCTTAGATCGTGGATATGAAAGTCGCCGGCCCGATGAGCATCGCCAATTTCTTTCGGATAAATGTATTTCAAAGCATATTCGGCCACAACAGCTCCGGAAACATGGGCCTGCAGCCCGGAAATTGAATAAGAAGCATTGCTATTTTCAGCTACCCGCCAATCTGACTGGTGGACATACCCGCGAATAATGTTATCAACCTTCTTCAAAAAGGCCTGGGACTCACGAACGATACTGCGGCGGTCTCTATATAGTATGTAAGACTTGGCACATTCACCCAAACCGCTGGCAATCAGCTCTTGTTCCACCACATCCTGGACTTGTTCAACAGTTGGGGTATCGTAACCAAATTTTTTCTTTAAGTTGTGGATCGCCCGGTCGGTTAAATTTTCGGCTAAGGTGTGGTCATCTTGGTCGGTCGCTTTGAGGGCTTTGTAAATTGCCTCTTCGATCTTGACCCGGTCAAAAACAACAACTTTACCGTCTCGTTTTTTGATTGTTTCCAAAAATTTCTTCATGCTCTGGCCCCCTTGGATTTTTTTGAAGTATTACGATTATACTCCCATAATAACCAGTGTCAACTCTCGCATTTCTCGACTATTTCCTCGTCGAGAAAATTAATTTAAATATTTCTTGACCGCTTCTTCAAAAGCAGGCTCGGGCCGATAACCGACCAACCGTTCAACCTCTTGTCCATCCTTAAAAACGATGATACAAGGTATGCCATTAACGCCTAAGGCGCCGGCTTTTTGCATATTGTCTTGAGTATTGACCTTAACAAATTTAATCGCAGGATATTTTTGCGACATCCGATCGATGATTGGCGCCACCATGCGACAAGGGCCGCACCACGGGGCCCAAAAATCGACAAAAACCACTCCCTGACTCTGTTCTACTTCTTGTCCAAATTGTGCATCTGTAATTTCTTTTGCCATGTCATATTACCCCTTTCATATTTTGGATAATACAATAATAACATAAGACAACAAAAAATCGAAGGGGTTAAAAACAGTTAACTATTCTTGAAAAAATCTTAAAGTAGATCAATGATTATTATTTAGGTATGGTCTTCCGTGGCCCGTCCATGACGAGCAGCTTCCTCGGCTTGTCTGGCAACAATTATAGTCTTACTGGCATCAGCAGGAACGGGAATTTTCGCAGGTGTAATTCTCAAGCCCGCTGGCACCGAAAAGACAATCGCGGAAGCTTCTCCCTCTGATCCAGCCTGTAAAACGTCTCTCGCCGCCTGAATAACTTCTGGAGCTACATGAAGTTGTTCTGCAGTAGGAATATGTTGTCTACTTAACTCACCCGATAACTCAGTAACTCTGGCGTTGACAGTACTCCTAAAACTGCCGGTAAGATTATTACTCAAAGCGATCTCATATGCCTCCGCCGTTCTTTCTAGCTGTGGAACCTCATCTGGGGCTTTGGCTTTTGCCTCAGGAATCCCCTCCACCCTTAACAGTAAGAGTGTTCCAATAAGTTGCTTATCTCCATCCTGTTCACATTCATGTTTAGATTTCTGTAAATATTCAGGAAGCTTAGTCTTATCGCTGAATAGAGATTCCAAACTTCCCCTCAAAGCAGTTAGCGCTTCGCGATAGGCGGGGGTATTCATTTCATCTGCGGAAAACGTCTTGACTACTTCTAATTTTGCATGTAGATCGTCAAGTTTCGCCGCATATCCCTTTAAGGCCTTGAGATTATCTACTTTGTTTCCCAAATCCCGTTGCACTTTTACTCTTTTCTGAGTTTTCGCCCTGGCTGCATCCCTAGCCGCTACCGTCCCGTTATGCCCAACCAACGTACCCAATCCCCGCAAAATCATTCTAGCTCCTCCACCTAAATTTGCTGCTGCCATTTTATTTACCCCCTTATCTTATATAGTACTGTAACTACTTAACTAAGCAGCTACTTGCCCTTCCCATGTTCCTGGCTCAGTAAAGAATGATGGTTGAGGTGCTCTAACATTTGGTGGGGTTAAGATATCTTTCTTTCCAGTTGATTGCTCGTGTAGACTTATTAAGTGTTCGGCGAGAGTTTTAAAGGCCAAATTACTGGCTTGATCTCTTACAGCCGAAAAACTGGAGGGAGTTTTGACCTCAAAAGGAATGTCCCCGCGGTACCCTTCAACGATCTCTCCCAAAACATGCTCAGGAAGCACTTCCCGAAGTCCTTGAGGGGCGTCTGATTTTAACTGAAGTTGCGCTTGAATCTTAACGGTAGGACGAGCAACAATCTCCACCTTTCGACGAACTCCCACTTCAGTTTTAAAATTCACAGTAGCATCTTCTACCAGTCGATGAGAGACGCCATAATAACGGCCAAGAGTCTTAATTAGTCTTGGGTTTTGCAAAAGAAGAGCCAAGGCTCTTTGTCCCCCAGCTGTCAAACCTGCTCTTTGGGCCCCGTGACCACTTCTACCTACTGGATTTCCTGGAATTATTACCATTATCTTTCCCCCTTATAATAAAAAAACCCACCTATTATTAGTGAGCTTCCAATACACATCTCTTTAGAAACAGGCAATCTAAATGATGCTCTACACAGGTATTATCGGAACAAAACAAAGGAAACTTGCATGTTTTGGTAAATTTAGCTAAAAATATATTGGATGATATAATATTAAAATAATAGCGACGGGAAAACCATCAATTACGCGGCAACAGCCCTGCTCGCTGCAGCATATTTTACTTCTAACTCAGCCAAAGAAGCATCGGCCTCTACATGAGAAAGTCGCAAACAAGGTTCAATAGCCGTCATCTCTCTTAAAACAAGCATGACATCATCAGGAATAAAAGCAATCTCTGGCAATGGGGAATGCTGAGCTCGATTTACAAAATCTAACTTTTCCCCAGGAGAGTGCCCTGCCAATAAGTGGAACAAAACTATCCCAGTAGAGAAAATATCCATATTAGGCTCTACTGGTAAGAGATCGAACTCCTTAATACTCTCTGGAGCACTATATCCTGGAGTTTGAAGAGTCGAACCCGCTTCACTAAATGATGGAGTCTCTAGAAAGTCCCACGTCTCAAGGTCGATTAAAACAGCCATTTCCTTTCCATCCACATTAATAACAATAGTATTAGATTCTTTACAATCAAGAATTTGAAGCCCTTTTCTTTTCGCATCAGCTAGACCAAAAATTACCGATCGAGCGTAGCCAATCATCTGAGCAATATCCGGGGGATTAGCCTCAAGATGTTCTCTCTTAAAATAACTTGCCCTTAATGAATCTCCTTCTAATAATTCCATTACATAATAAATAGGCTCAGGGCTCGGATCAAAAGCCAGCAGATTAACTATATGCGGGCTAGGGTTAAGCATTTCCAGCACTTCAATTTGTCGCTTAAATAAATCGCTATTTTGTTGCCCACTCCAACTTCTAAACTTTACAGCCACAATCTCACCAGTCTCCATTATTACAGCTTCACAAACTTTACCCTGACCACCTTGGTCAAATATTTGCTTAATTTGCAGTGTCCCAAATTCCGAATTACGCAACACAGTAATAACTCTCCCAGTTTCCTTAATAGTAGCTTTAACAGGAACGTTTTCTTCCAACTCAGCATCAAACAGTAACAACCCGACCCCTGGCATGCGAATCGATTGTTTGCCATTCTTGTCAGTTATGATTGGGGCAATCTCTGGCTCCACTAAGCCGACTTTTCTGAGACCACTGAATGTTTTTTTCAAAACACGCTCAGCTAAAGCCCTTACTGCGCCGGGAGGTTTCCCTCGTCTTGCTGGTTTTAATACGGGTACAGCCATATTTACTGTACTATCGTAATTGCCCAGTCAAATCTTGCACGAATATTAGAAATTTGCCCTTACATCAACATCTCTGTTAAAATGAGCTATGGCCATTATCAGAAAAGCAACAGAAACAGACCAAGAGGCTGTTATAAAGCTATTAAAGAACCAAACCTTGGATCTATACTATAATAGGCTCCAATACAAAGACTTCTGGGTCGCGGAATTGGATGGGAAAATTGTCGGTTGTGTTCAACTGGAAGACTTTGGCGAATTTCTTTTTCTTGGTTCGCTTGGCGTACATCCGGATTATCATCATCAAGGGATTGCTAAACAATTAATGACAACGATCCTGGGACAAGCCAAGAAAGACGTTTATCTCTACACAATTATTCCCAAGTTCTTTCAAAAGTTTGGTTTTCAAACGACTAAACAAGCGGAGAAGATTCCGCCTCGCTCCAGATTTGAGTGCGACAGATGTGAACAAAAAAAATGTGTTATAATGACACGGAGTATTGAGCAAGGAGGGTAAATATGCGTAAATTTGCTTTTCTGTCTCTGCTTTTGTTTGGTCTTTTAGTTACAGTCAGCTTTTTTATCGGCTGTGGTTCAACATCAAATTCTGATGCAGTTGCTACTACAACCTCAACCGCCACTTCGACCACAACCACAACTTCAACCACGACTACAACCTCAACCACCACAACCCTAGCGGCAAACACCATTGCCGGCACTGTCACTTTCGATTTTGATACCCTTTCCTCTGATTGGGGTGTTCTGACGCTCGCAATTACAACCGATGAAGTTTTTTTAAACAACGATGCTTTTCTCGATTTTGGCAGCAACCAGCCTGTAGACTTGCCAATTAGCACAGGTGAAACCGCCTATGATTTCACAATAGGCGATATCCCCAATGGAACATATTATTTAATTGCGGTCTTATCAGCCGGAACAACAGAAACCATTTCATGTACGCCTAACATAAACAAATATGGCGAATATTCTGATGGTTATCTACCGCAAGCAACTCTTGACGTATACTCCAATTTATTTGGGATTGAATTTTCCCCCAGTCTGGGCGGCACTCCTGAAACAATAACGATCAACAACGACGCCATATCCGGACTGAATTTCAATCTAAATGTTACGGTTGTAGCTGGCTCGGGAACAACTACTACGACGACCTCTCCAACAACAACTACAACCAGTGGAGGGGGTGGAGCAAGTATTTCCGGCACGATCTCCAGTTTGAGTTTTGGCACACTAAAGGTAGGCTTTTTCTCATCCGCCGACTTGAGTGGTGTTGGCTCTGCCACAACAAATTCCGCTGACTTTATTTTGACATATAACATTGCGACCGGGGAATCAGAAAAGATATTCATCAAACCAGCTCCCATCGCAAACGACACCTATTATATCGGTGCAACTTTATTTATTAATCAATGGAACGATAACGGTCCGGGACAACCAGGAAGCGGCGATAAATATGGTTCTTACTCGAGCGGTTTGTGGTTCCCAACCCCGGCTACGCCAATTACCTATGAGGGGACTTCGATCAACAATATAAATTTTACTCTTGGCGGCTCGTACTAATATAGATGCCGGGGAATTACCCGAATCTAAAATCTCTCGAACTTGCCGATATAAAGAGATTGCGTGAATACCTGGACGATCACCATCCTCAAGTGTGCGAACTAGCCCTGGCCAATCTATATATCTGGCAAGAATTCGACCACGCTAAATTCACATTTATTAACAACAATCTGTGTTTACTGATCACCCCACCCAACGAGCCCCCCTTCTTCCTGGAACCGCTCGGCCAAAACAAAATCACCGAAACAGTTGCTCAATGCCTCAAAGATACCGGCCGGCTGGCCCGGTTATCAGAAGAATTCGTTTTTCGTCTGGGGATTGAAAACTATCATGCAAAGTGCGATCGCAATCAGGCAGACTATGTTTATGAAAGAAAAGCCCTGTCTGAATTAAAAGGAAAGAAATTTGACGGCAAGAGAAATCATATTAAGAACTTCCAAAAACGACATCCAGATTATCAGATCATCAGATTGTCAGGGGATCACAAAAACGAAGCTCTTAATCTCTTCGAAGAATGGTTTGCCGTGCGCAAAGAATCACGCCATTTCCCAAAACTAGCCTACGACTCCCAAAAGTCGGCTCTCGGCAAGGCTTTTGAGTATTTCAACGAGCTCGGTTTTATCGGCGCGGCAATATACATTAATAAAGAGTTTAAGGGATTTATCATGGGAAGCCCATTAAACAGAAAAACACTCGATGTCCATTTTCTCTACGCCCACCCCGGCCTGCAAGGGATATTCCAAATATTGCTTTGGGAGGCCTGCAATAAGACATTTACTGATTATCATTTTCTCAATTTAGAACAAGATATGGGGATACCAGGCCTCCGCAAATCAAAACTATCCAATCACCCGAGAAAGCTTGAGAAAAAGTTCGAAATAATCACCTGATTGTTATAAGATAAAGCTGAAATTTCTCCTTTCTCCCTCCGATATATTCATGCAATGATAGCTAGCTGTGCAAATTTAAGGACTGGTGACGTAGTAGACCGGCGTTTTCGCCTGACAGATAAAAGACACTTTGGCGGCATGTCGATAGTGCGTCAAGCTGTTGACCTTAAAACAAACAGGCAGGTTGCCTTAAAAATTATGTCTAGAGATATCCTCAGAAGACAGATAACAGGCCTGTATACTCAAGAACGAGCAGAGATCTGTTTTGACTCACTCTTTTTAGAAGCATTGGTCCTAAGAAAAAGACTTCATCGTGCTTTTCCAAAATTTGTGGCTCAGGGAAGCAATTGATACTGTAGCCCGGGTTAGCGCTGCTCATCATGCTTTGCACCGAGCAGGCATTATCAATTGCGATCTAAAGCCTCAAAATATCCTGCGCCGACCCAATGGAGAAGTAAGAGTTATTGATTTAGGCGTAGTCAGATTAATTAATGAGCGGGCAGCGAGAGCTGGCTGTCTCCCTGGCACTACTCCTTATTTTTCTCCTGAACAGCTGGTCGGAGAATTCTGGGATCAGAGACGAGACATTCATGTATTGGGTTGTTTATTAATTGAATTTATTCGCGGCACCCATCCATTTTTGGTCTTGGGGACACAACTTGAAACCTTACGGAGGATCAAAGAAGATGAAACTGAGCCACTGAGGACAACACAAGTTTTGCGCAGCTTTTCCGCCACTGAAGAAGGGATGCTACATTCTCAGGCGATGCAGCTCCTTAGAACATTGAATCCAATTCTCCTGAAGATGACTGCTCATAATCCAGACAATAGATTTAGCGGAGTTGATGAATATCTATGTTCGCTGGTTAAAGCCAGAGAAATTGCCAGGCAGCTGGATGCAAATCGGGTATATGCACGCGATTAATTCAGCAGATCAATGATCGACTGGTAATTCGTAGCCGCATCGTTGTATTGCAGCACTCCGGCCTCATAAGTTCCGGAATGCAGCGCCAGCATCATGATCCATGTTTTTGTCTGGCCAGATTCCAATCCCGTAACTTTTTCTACTCTGGCATCGACATTTTCATCTTCCGCGAATGATTTGGGAACTGTTCCGTTAGACCAATCCAGCCAGGCAAAGGTCATGGCTTTTACCGGGTAAACCGTGTACATAGAAACCAGCGGCAGGTCCAAATCAACATTATAGGTCGAGGCGCCGGCAGCAGACATATAATCGCTGTTTTCCGCATAACCACCGACCCTGTATTTTGATTCGCTCGCGGGATCAGGAACCATACTCCCAAACAGATTCAAACCGGTTGTCGCACTCCCCAAGTCTATCGGTTCGGTTCCGGTCGATTCTATTGTCACCCGCATAATAGCGTAACTTTCACCTGACGGGACAATCACCTGCCAGTCGACAGCAACTTCCTTAGTTGCGCTGTAGTGGACTGTATAATGAACATTTATCGCACCAACCCTGCTGGTATCTTTTAAAACCGTTACCTCCCTGGTGATCACCGCTCCAGTCACTGACAAGGACGGATCCATATAATCCCTGCTAAAACCGTCCCAAATACTGGGATCATCTAAATCGTCATAAGCATCGAAAAAACCGGCTTCGGAAATAATATACTCTTTATTGCCCGCGCCAAACACATCCTCACTAAAGATCTCAAAAAAGATATCCGCACTGTAAAAACTGCCGTGATTATAAATGTAATAGCGGTCATTATCCAAAACAATCATACTGCCGTCATCCAGAGTTGTTCCGGTCGTGCTGGTAGTAGTAGTCGTTGTCGTCCCCGACCCTCCGCCACTCGTCGTGGTAGTCGTGTTGTAAGAACTGCTATAAGCCTGGATCGCAATATGCTCGGTCACATTTTCCGTGCCGTCAGATACCCGGCAGCTCAAAGTATAAGAACCTGCCTGATCAACCACCAGCCCAACTTCCCGCGATGCCTGCGTATAACCGTTCATTAAAATCATGTTCAGGTTGTTGGAGTACCAATAGTAAGTTAGAGCATCACCATTTCGGTCCGTTGCTTCCACCGTCGCATAGAACGGTGTGTTGACATAAACAATGGTATCAACTTCAACTGTTATGTCTGGCCCAAAATTTGTAATCAGCTCCCCTTCCTCATTTACCAGGTCGCCATTTTCATCCAGATAGGTCTGGGTGACACTACTGCCCAAGAGACTATGAGCTTTCTTATAAATAAAAGTCGCGGCCGCACCGCCCACCACCGCGCCGGTCACTCTGGCGCCACCAAACAAATAAGGGATCACGGGGATTGCCGCAGGGCCTGTAGTCAAAACCAGCGCGGCCGAAGCTTTGCCCGCCAAGACAATCCCGACTAACGAGCCGGCATAAGCACCGACAACCCCGGCCGCTGCCTCGCCAAAACTGCCGGAGCCGACCGGCGTGCCGGTTATTTCCGAAGCTATTTCTTCAGACAGATCCTGTTGAGCAGCCTGTACTGTCAGACCGGCTGAAGCATATGTGAAAGAGCTGTAATAATTAGCCACAAAACGCAGGGCAGTATACAGCATAGTCGCTTTTTCCAGTGTCAGAGTTGAGGCTGCGGTTAAAATCGGCGCTGTATCGGGTAAAACACCGGAACTATTGGCGACCAAATATAAAGGAAATAATAGCCTGGTATCGGTTGGTCTCTCCTCTTTTAATTCATAGGCAGCCGTGATCAGGGAATTCAACAAGGTTAAAAGAGAATTCACTTCGATTGTCGTCCCGCCAAGCTTGATTCCATTAACAGCCAACTCGTCGGCAATCGCTTCAACACTGATTGAATCCTCAATTGTCGCGGCAACAGTTAGAGCCTTAAGCTGGGTCGCGGAAAAACCCTCTTCCGTACCATACCTGAATCCCAGACTGGAAACAACCACGGCAGAAGAAGTGCTCATACCGGTCAGCAAATCAGTCAATGGGGGATCGCTTGCCTCGTTTTGGTTCGTCAGGGCATAACTAATAAGAGCGGCAGAAACACCTACCGATATCCCAACCAGGGCCGTATTGGTCGCCTTTTCTTCCCAAGTCTCGCCGCAGCCGGAAAGAGAGGTAACAACTACCAGTGCAATCAGGACTATAAAAACTGTCGCTTTGCGCATCTTCCTCATTATAATACCGAAAACAGATTATTCAAGAACTTTGGGCTATTTTGTGGAAAATTGAAAATACGAATAATAGAAGTTTTCAGGATGGTTTCTTATCCCCACCGCCCGCCAAACTTCTTCATTTTCCATACACAAATAGACATAAACATCATTTGATCGCTCTCTTATCCAGCCATAAACATTCTTAAACAATTCAATCCGCAATGCTTGAGGATATCTTAATTTGGTATCCTTCCCCTGCTCCAAATACTCAAAACGGATGCTTGTTTGTAAATTCTTTTGCATCAGCTCTTTTTGTTTGGCCGGAAATCTTAGCGCCCCCAGACTGATCCAAGCGATCATCTCTGCCGGCACAGCCTCAAAGATCGCCGCAACAACTTCCCGATAATCATCCTCCCAACCGGGGTAATAAATAATCGGATCAAAATGAAAAGCTAC
>JBDRIF010000141.1:0-10066 GCA_043816125.1 bacterium | reverse complement strand
TGCTAATAAAGAAGGGGGTGAAAATAAATGACAAGAGGACTAAATAAGGTTATTCTCGCTGGACGCTTGGTTGCCGACCCGGAGACCCGCTACACTCAGAAAGAGATGGCAGTGACCCACTTTCGCTTAGCCATTAACTGGCAGACCAAGGACTCCAATGGGACCGAGTTCGTAAGCTGTGTCGCCTGGAACGGTTTGGCCAAAGTCTGTGGTGAATACCTGAAAAAAGGGCGCTTAGTAGCAGTTGAAGGACGCTTGAAGATCAGCAGCTACAAGGGAAAAGATGGCAAGAACAAGTCGATGACCGAAGTCGTGCTGGATAATATGCAGATTTTGGATTCCAAATTTGCTCACGCCACAAATAAAGCGGCATAGCAGTGCAAGAGGCCCTGGGCGGCTCAAGTTGCCCAGGGCTTTTTTGTTTGCTATAATCCATCCATGTCATACAGGCTAATCGGGGCGTTGATGTTGTTGGCTGTTTCCAGCTCGATATCTTTTGCCGCCGAGTTAACCAATCTCCCCGCCCCCAACACCAAAAGCAATGTTTCATTAGAACAATCAATTTATTACCGCCGTTCGATCAGAGAATTTACCGAGCAGAACCTGAGCCTGAACCAGTTATCTCAAATCCTCTGGGCGGCACAGGGGATAACCGATCAGGAATTCGGTTTTCGAGCCGCCCCGTCAGCAGGGGCCCTCTATCCTTTATCAATATACGTCGCCAAGAGTGACGGCCTCTTCCGCTATATCCCTGACGGTCATAAGCTATTAAAGCTAAGTGACGAAGATAAAAGGGCCTCTCTTTTGCGCGCCTCCTTAGGACAGAACAGTATCCGAAGCGCTCCGGTCTCCATAATTATCGCCGCTAACTTTGCCATTACTCAAGCAAAGTATGGGGCGAGAGCTTTTCGTTATGTCTGCATGGAAACGGGCCACGCCACAGAGAACATCCATCTTCAGGCAACTGCACTGGGATTAGCCTCAACGGCTATCGGCGCTTTTTGGGATGATGTAGTAAAAAAGAATCTCGGCCTTCCGGATAATCAAGAACCCCTATATATCATCCCGATCGGTTACGCTCAATTATGAAGGGACACGGTTTCGACCTGGCACGGCTACTCGCCTTATTAGTTATCTTAGTCGGCATTATTTTTTTCTATCTCAATATCTTCGTTCCAAGCAGGCTTCCATCGCTCTTTAGAATCGGGGTCGAACGGCAACCACTCACCTTGTTACTGCTGGGAACAGACATCACCTATGACGCGGAGACCGGCAAACCGATGCCCGAAAAAACCGGCCGGGCCGACACGATATTGCTGGCCAGAATTAATCCGATTAAATCAAAAATTAATTTGCTATCGATCCCCAGAGATACCTACCTGGAAATCCCGGAATTTGGCTGGCATAAGATTAACGCGGCCAATGCTTTTGGCGGCGTCGCCTTAATGAAAGAGACCGTCGAAAAACTGACCGGCCAACAGATCGATTACTACGTTGAGATAAAACCGACGGCAATCTCCAGCATGGTCGATTTAATTGGCGGCATCTATCTGGAAGTAGATGAAGACATGAAATACAAAGATCATGCTCAAGGGCTCGATATTGATCTCAAGAAAGGATGGCAAAAGCTATCCGGCAAAGAAGCGCATGATTATATACGTTTTCGCACCAAATACGACGGGGATATCGGCCGACTGAGCCGGCAGCAAAAGTTTTTAAAAGCTTTCCCCAAAGCTCTGATCAGACCGAGCAATATTCTCAAAGCCCCTCTGGCCATATACATCACTTTTAAAGAGATAAAGACAGATCTCTCGGTGACAAAAGTGATCAGACTTCTCAATCTAATCAGAACACTCCCATTGGAACAGATAAAACCGACCATGCTGGCCGGTGAAGTTGACAATCTCAAGCAAGCCGGTTCAGTCTGGATACCAAACCGACAAGAAGTAGAACAACAGCTACGAGAGTTTACTGAATAGAAGCAGAGTTACTCAAAAAGAGGGACAAGCTTAAATTTTTCAACATCAATCAAACCCTGATCTGTTAAACGAAGCTCCGGGATCAGGGGAAGAGCCAAAAACGAGAGAGAGCCAAAAGGCTCTGGCAGGGGACAGCCTAAATCGACAATAACCTGATCTAATTTTTTTTGTTTGACCAATAATTCAGCCAGCGGCAGATCGGAAATAATCCCGGCGATTGGCAACGGGAGTTCGGCCAGGACCAGTCCCCCCTTGACCGCCACCATCCCACCGCCCAATTGAGCAACCCGCCTGATAGCGGAAATCATATCTTCATCATCAACGCCGGCACAGACAATATTATGAGAATCATGGGCCAGAGAAGTCGCAATCGCCCCGCGCTGCAATCCAAATCCTTTGACAAACCCCAGGCCAATGTTACCTGATGCTTTATGACGCTCGACAACGGCCAATTTAAGGAGATCATTACTCGGATCGGCGATCGCTAGGCCATCTTTCTCTTTGACCGTCACAACGATCGACTTGGTTAAATTCTGGTCCGCCACAACCTCAATACATTTGGCATACCCGGACTCCGCCTTGATTGCCAAAGCCTCGATTTCAAACGGTTTAATATTCATCGTCTCCCGAACCCCGGCTTTCTTTTTCGTAACGATTTTGATCTGCATTTTATTGTGCGCGGAAACAAGTTTGCCTTTTTTAAATACCATGTCAACATCAAAATCCTCTAAATTTGAAATAACATTAATGTCAGCAAAATAGCCGGGAGCCACCGCCCCATAGCCGATCAGATTGTAAAAGCGAGCCGGATTGATCGTCGCCATTTGCAGCGCAATTATTGGATCGACCTTCAACGCCACTGCTTTCTTAATCAATCGATTGATATGGCCATGGACCAGATCGGCAGGAAAGATATCATCAGTGCAAAAAGCAAATGATTGAGAATTTACTGCATTAATTAATGGAATTATCGCCTCCATATTCTTGGCAGAGGATCCCTCTCTGACAAGAATCTCCATCCCCAGCCGCAGTTTTTCTTTGGCCTCTTCTAAGGTCACCGTCTCATGATCAGAACTGATCCCGGCCGCAACGTAAGCGTTGAGCTCTTTCCCTTTTAAACCGGGGGCGTGACCCTCGACCCCCAGCCGACAAGCCGCTTCCAGTTTGGCCAAGATATCTTTGTTCCCTGATATAACTCCGGGAAAATTTATCATCTCCCCCAGACGAATAACTCTGTCCTTTTTTAATAGAGTGGTTACATCAGTCACTCCGAGCCTGGCCCCCGAGGTTTCAAAATCGGTCGCCGGCACACAGCTCGGCACGGTAAAAAAGACATCGAGAGGGAGGTTTTTTGTCGCTTCGATCATATATTTAATCCCGGCCACCCCCAGGACGTTGGCAATCTCGTGCGGATCGGCAATAATGGTGGTGGTTCCATAGGGAACAATCGTCTGGGCTAGCTCGGCAGGATGAAGCAAGGTACTTTCCATATGAAGATGGCTGTCAATAAATCCGGGGGTAATATATTTTCCGTTCAGGTCAATTTCTTGCTCCCCTTCGTAACTGCCGATCCCGACAATTCGATCGTGATTGATCGCCACATCGGCAGAATAGATCTCGCCTGAGAAGACATTTATCAATTGACCGTTTTTTAGAACCAGATCGGCCTTTTTTTCGCCCCGGGCTACGGCAATATTTTCTTTTAACGAATTCATCTCTCGCAGTCTATCAAATCGGTCTGCTATGGTCAAGAAATGACTATATGCTATAATTCGACTAATGAAATTGAATTACCTCGAAGGGATTAGCTCGGTTTTTGTCACCGGCCTTGGTCAGATCATTAAAGGCGAAACAAAAAAAGGGCTCCTCCTACTCCTCTCCTTCTACTTTGTCCTCCCCGCCTTGGTCTACTTGTCTCTCTGGCTGCTCAACAGTTGGTTTTTAATTATTTTCGCCGCGGTCGTTATCTCTGCTATAATAATTTGGTCATATAGCGTTTGGGAGGCATTTAAAAAATCATGAGAAAATCAATAAAACTGGTCACCCTATTCGATATCCCGGTCGAGATCAATATCTCCTGGTTCATTCTGCTCGGATTAATAGTGTTTACTCTGGCCAAGAGCTACTTCCCGTTGACCAATCCGATGCTCACCACGACAACTCACTGGGCAATGGCTGTGCTGGCCGCTTTTTTACTATTTGCCTCCCTGTTGGCACATGAACTGTCACATTCACTGGTAGCCAAAAGAAACGCCCTCCCGATTCACGGCATCACTCTATTCATTTTTGGCGGCGTTGCCCATATGGAGAAGGAGCCGCAGTCGCCGGGGATAGAATTTAGAATGGCGATCGCCGGTCCTCTGATGAGTTTTGCCATCGCCCTCCTCTTTCTGGTCATCTCCCGGCTGGCAATCCGTCTTGCCCTGCCGATCGCTTTTATCTCTATCGCCAATTATGTCTTTATCATTAACATCGTGGTCGGAATCTTCAACCTAATCCCCGGCTTCCCTCTGGATGGAGGGCGCGTCTTAAGAGCAACTCTTTGGGCGATTTTCAAAGACCTGAAAAAAGCAACTGCCATCGCCACCGGCCTGGGTAAACTATTTGCATTTACCCTAATGGGCTTTGGTTTTATCAATTTATTCAGCGGTTCTTTCATCTCCGGAATCTGGCTGATCTTTATCGGCCTTTTTCTGCAAGAGTCGGCTGAAGTCAGCTATCGTCAGGTATTAATGAAAAAAATGCTCTCCGGTGTCAAAGTTGAAAAGCTGATGAGTAAAGAGGTAATCACGATTCCGGCCAACATCACGCTGGATAAACTGGTAGATAATTACTTCTTTAAATATCGCCACTCATGTTTTCCGGTGATGGAAGATGACACAATTTTAGGAATTGTAACCTTGCATGATGTTAAAGAAGTTGCCCGGGATAAATGGGATATTACTCCGGCCAAAGATATTATGGAACCGTTGGACAGCCATATTATGATCAGCAAACATTTTGACGCGATGGAAGCGTTACCCAAGATCGCCAACAATGGAATCGGACGTTTGTTAGTTATCGACCATACAAAACTGATCGGCATATTGTCCCAAAGAGATATTATGCGTCTATTTGAATTCAAATCTGAAATAGAGGCATGAGTAACAAGGTCGCTATAATCATTGCACGGCAAAACTTCCGAGACGAAGAATATTTTGAACCGAAAGCAGTTTTTGAACAAGCCGGTCTTCAAATAACCACTGTGTCTACCCAAGTCGGAACTGCAACCGGGAAATATGGAAAAACAACAACGGTAGATCTCCCCTTAGAACAATTAGACGTAAGCGAATATGATGTAATTGCTTTTATCGGCGGACCGGGGAGTTACGAACTCCGAGACAATAAAACTGCTCACAAGATCGCGCAGGAGACCGTTAAGCAGGACAAACTTTTGGCTGCAATCTGCGCGGCACCGGGGATTTTGGCAAAGGCTGGAGTCTTAAAGGGGAAGAAGGCGACGATGTTTGAACCAGACCAAGATATTCTCATTCAGCATGGAGCGACTTTTACAGGCAACGGAGTAGAAGTTGATGGAAAGATTATTACTGCGACCGGACCAGAAACTGCAAAGTCGTGGGCTAAAGAAATTCTTAAAGCATTAGAAGCATCTATTTGAGGTGTGTCGTGATGTCATGGTTATGATGTGAGTGCTGAAATGAGAGGTGCGAAATGTGTCTTCACCCACTTCTTAACCCCCACCCCACATCAGCTAACCTTAGCCCCCGGCGCAATATCTTTTTCCGGCACAGTACAAGTCAGCATTGACCGATCCTCCGGATGGGCACAAAGGATCATCCCTTGGCTCTCAACCCCTCTTATAGTACGCGGTTCCAGATTAGTTAGGACCAGGACTTTCTTCCCAATCAATTCTTCTTTGGGATAGTGTTGTTTTATCCCTGCGACCAAAGTTCGTTCCTCACTACCCAAATTGACTGACAATTTATATATCTTATCGGCCCCCTCAATCTCCTCGGCACTTTTTATCTCCCCCACCCTAATATCGAGTTTCTGAAAATCGGCAAAAGTTATGTTTTCCATAATTGTCACCTCATTTTTATTGTAGCATACATAATGAAATTATATCAAAAACCAACAGATAAACTCATATATGGCAACTCTGCAAAGATCAGGAAAACTCCCAAAGTGGATCAGGCCGGAATATCGCGATTGGCTGAGGCAAATTAAACGTTTTCGCTTATCCCGGGCCTTTGATCTTGATTTATCGCAACCGGAAAACAAGAAAAGGGTCAGCATAATCCAGACCCAAGCTGATGATGCGATGAAATTCATTTTCCTATTCTGGGCAGTGGGAATACTCGGACATCAAGAAAATGAAAATATTCTCGCCATAGCCGCTAGTCTACTGCTGCGCTATAATATCCTCTCCCCAAATCAAGTCGACCCAAAGTTAGCCGCCCGCGCCTACCTCCCCGACAGATATTCACATGAAGGATTGGCCAATTTATTACCCAAAAAAGACCCCTATTCTGATTGGCCGGAATGGCCGGACACAGACAGGACCAGAAAATATCTGCGCTTCGCAGCTGACTCTTTAAAACAGAGCGGCTATTTATATGCCGGCAGTAGAATTGAACAGCACTTAATTACCGCGGAAGACAGCGAACTTCCGAAGATCTGTAATTATGTAAACGATGACATGAATAGGATCTCTTTTCGGGCCTGGGAATTTTTGGCTGCCCAGCTAGGTGAAAAACCTCTTTGTGACCGGGAGGCGCTGAAATACTGCCGGAATCTTGAATTTGCCTATCCAGGCTGGTTTGCCGGATATTTGCTGGCAAAATCATTTGGTTTAACCGGCCACAGTACTCAGAGTCATCCTGACAGGGCTTTTAGAGCTCGATTTGGAATCTGCGATTCAGCTGAATATGGTTTTCTATACGCGGCTAGATATCAAAGGCTGAAAACGGTTAACCAATATTTCTATGTAAAACTTGAAGGCTTTCCCACCTCTCTTTACCTGGGTGAACAAGGAGATTTTGCTTTCGGCGCGATCTATCAGAACGGGCCAATTGATGATCCAAATACTTTGGAAGAACTCTACACCATCAGGCCGGCACCAATGACCATCCCCAACCTCGGCTGGCAAAGAATGAGAATGAGCAAAATATCGGTAGATAGTTTTATAGCGATTTTTGCGGCTACGAGACTGTTGAGAGAAGCTTTTTAAGATACTTTCCGGTATAACTGCCACTAACCTTAGCAACGTCTTCCGGCGTCCCTTTGGCGACAATTCGGCCACCGTCGTCCCCACCCTCGGGACCTAAATCAATAATATAATCAGCGGTCTTGATTACATCGAGATTATGTTCAATGACTATCAGAGTATTACCAGTTTCCACTAAACGATTTAAAACGTGGAGTAGTTTTTTAATATCGGCAAAATGCAAACCGGTAGTCGGTTCGTCCAGCAAGTAAAGAGTCCGCCCGGTGGAACGAGTAGATAATTCATTTGCCAACTTAATTCTCTGAGCTTCGCCACCGGATAAAGTAGTTGCCGATTGACCAAGCTTAATATAGCTCAAACCGACATCTGCTATTGTCGCTAACTTTCTCGAAATTTGGGGGATGTTCTCGAACAGGGTCAGAGCTTCCTCAACAGTCATATTCAAAACATCATAAATTGATTTCCCTTTGTAATGAACCTCCAACGTTTCCCGATTATATCTCTTCCCTTTACAAACATCGCAGGGGACATAAACATCGGGTAAAAAGTGCATCTCGATCTTAATTAAACCGTCACCATTACAAGCCTCGCATCGCCCACCCTTAACATTAAAAGAAAAACGTCCCGGTTTGTACCCGCGGACCTTGGCCTCTTGCGTCATGGTGAACAGGTCGCGGATATGATTAAAAACCCCGGTATAAGTCGCCGGATTTGATCTCGGAGTCCGACCGATCGCAGTCTGATCAATAATGACAACCTTATCAATATGTTCTAAACCTTTTACCGCTTCATGTGCCCCAGCCTTATCGATCGTCCGGAAATATTGTTTTGCTAAAGATTTGTACAAAATATCATTGACCAGCGAACTCTTCCCCGAACCTGAAACACCGGTGACACAAGTAAAGATTCCGAGCGGAAAAGAGACATTCATCCCTTTGAGATTATTATGAGTCGGCTTCACTACAGTCAGAGATTTACCATTTGGCTGGCGGCGCTCCGCAGGAATTGCAATTTTATCTTTACCTGACAAGAACTGCCCGGTGATTGATTTCTTTTCTTTACAAATATCGGCAACCAAACCGGTCGCAATAATCTCCCCCCCATGCACCCCCGCCCCCGGCCCGATATCAACAAGATGGTCGGCCTCACGCATCGTCTCTTCATCGTGTTCGACAATAATTATTGTATTTCCAAGGTCTCGGAGACGCTCCAGAGTAGCTATTAAACGTTGGTTATCACGCTGATGGAGGCCGATGGACGGCTCATCAAGGATATAGAGGACTCCGACCAGGCCGGAGCCGACCTGCGTTGCCAGACGGGTCCTTTGCGCCTCTCCACCGGACAAGGTGGAGGACTCTCGTCCCAAGGTGACATAATCAAGCCCGACATCGATTAAAAACTTTAATCTCGCTTTAATCTCTTTGATCACCTGCTTGGCAATCAGCTGCTCTTTGTCAGATAATTTCAGGCCGTCAAAAAACTCATTAATTTTTTTGACCGACATCTCGGTCAGTTGGGAAATAGATTTGTTATGAATGGTAACCGCCAAACTCTCGGGTTTTAAACGTTGGCCATGACAATCGGGACATTTGAACGAGCTCATAAAGCGATAAAGATGAAAACGGATATTTTCGGACTTGGTCTCGTAATAGCGGCGTTTCAGCCAATTAATAATCCCTTCGTATTTCCCTTCATGCTCCCAATACCCCCGCTCCATCTGATATTTAAATTTAATATCCTTATCTGTTCCGTACAAGATCACATTCAGCTGCTGCTTGGTCAGTTTATTGACCGGCGTATCAATATCAAAACCAAAAACCTCACCGACCGCTTCCAGTTTCTGAATGTAATAATTGACCGTATCACCCCAGGCGGCGATCGCCCCGTTAGCGAGCGAGAGACTCTTGTCGGGAATAACTAAATCGGGATCAAACTCCAGTTTATCCCCCAACCCGCTGCACTTAGGACAGGCCCCGTAGGGACTGTTGAAGGAGAATATTCTGGGAGTGATCTCATCTAAACCGATATGACAATCGGGACAAGAGAATTTTTCGCTATAGGTCAACGGTTTGGCCTTGGCCTTGCCGGAGAGAATTTGCACAATACCGCTCCCATAACGCAACGCGGTCTCCACCGATTCGGTCAGACGTTTGATATTGGCCGGCTTAACAGAAATCCGGTCAACCACAATTTCAATATCATGTTTTTTCTTCTTGTCGATCGCCGGGACCTCTTCGATCTCATAGACTTTGTTATCAACACGGACTCTGATAAAACCGTCTTTGGAAATATCTGTTAATAAAGATTTATACTCCCCCTTTCGTCCGCGAATGACCGGGGCGAGGATCGAAACAGTCTCACCGGACAAACTGCCAGTGATCTGATCGACAATCTGATCGGCACTCTGCTTTTCGATCTTCCGCCCGCATTTGGGACAATGAGGGATACCGATATTGGCATAGAGCAATCTCAAATAGTCATAAATTTCCGTCACGGTGCCGACAGTTGAACGGGGGTTTCTGGAGGGAGATTTCTGCTCAATGGAAATGGCCGGGGACAAGCCCTCGATCGAATCGACATCCGGCTTCTGCATCTGTTCCAAAAATTGCCGAGCATAAGCTGATAAAGATTCAACATAACGCCGTTGCCCTTCGGCATAAATTGTGTCAAACGCCAAGGAAGATTTACCAGAACCGGAAATCCCGGTAAAAACAATTAATTTATTGCGTGGCAATTCCAAATTGACATCTTTGAGATTATGTTCCCGAGCCCCTTTGATGATTATCTTATCTGAATTCATTAAAACTTGTTAAAAAAACAACTCCGGTTACCGGTATGGCAGGCGATATCGCCGACCTGT
>JBDRIF010000140.1:0-4674 GCA_043816125.1 bacterium | reverse complement strand
CCGACCCACTTCGACACCCTGATTGGCTTAAATCTAATGGTCGCCAATATTACAGCGATTATCGTCACCTTAGCTGTTTATTACAACCATCTAGTTTACCTTGATGTCGCCTTGGTCTACGCCATCCTCGGTTTCATCTCGGTTGTCGCGATCTCCAAATATCTAACCGGTAAGGAATTGCACCAATGATCATCATGACAAAAATATTCTTTGCAATCGGCCTGTTTTTTATGACCTTCGGAGTTTTGGGACTAATCCGCTTTCCCGACATATATACCCGACTTCATCCGGCCGGCAAGGCCGGCACTGCCGGCGTCCTCTCTATCTTTATCGGCTTGATCTGCTATACCGGCTGGTCACTCTTCACTTTAAAAATATTGCTGATCGCCCTATTCATAATTCTGACCAGCCCTGTCACTACTCACCTGATCGCCCGCGGAGCAATTGAATCAAAAATTATACCGTGGACAGGAAAAGAAAATGACTGAAATATTCTTACTGATGCTACTTATAACCGCCATTATTGCGGTCGAACTAAAAGATTTGCTGAAATCGGCAATCATCCTCTCTGTCTTTAGCTTGGTTCTGACCTTCCTGTTTTTCACCTTACACGCCCTCGACCTGGCCATGGCCGAAGCGGCGATCGGCGCCGGCGTCTCCACCGTCTTCTTTGTCGTGGCGATCAGTAAAACCAGGAGATATGTGGAGTGAAGAGGATATTACCAATAATCATTCTGCTCATCTTAGCCTTTTTCATTTTCAACGCGGTCGATATCGATTATGGTGTTTCTCGAGCAACGATCTCTCAATATTTTCTGGACAATGGTGTGGCCGATACCGGGGCTTTGAATATTGTAACCGCCATCTACTTAAATTATCGAGCGTATGACACGCTCGGCGAAGCCTCGGTATTTTTTGCCGCGGCGCTTGGCATATTTATGCTCTTGAGAAAAGCCGGACAAGGAGAACAAGATTGAAGAGGACTTCAGAGATCGTCACGATCTTAACCAGAAAACTCTTCCCCTTTATGCTCCTCTACGGTTGCTATCTAATCTCCCACGGCCATTTAACCCCCGGCGGCGGATTTCAAGGGGGAGTTATCTTCGGTTCGGCCATTATCCTCCTCGGTTTAGTCCAGGGGGTCAAAGAGACAGAAAAACGTTTTCAAGAGAAACTATTATCAATGATTAAAAATATCGGCATGATCATATTTGTCTCCATGGGCTTTACCGGCATGCTCCTGGGTCAGTCATTTCTATCCGACTTCATGCCGCGCAGCGCCCATGGAACCGTTCCGAGCGCAGGATTGATACTTTACCTAAATCTAACTATCGGCTTTATGGTCGGCACCGGTATCGCAGTAGCTTTTTACCGCTTGATCCGTTTTGGGAGTGAAGAGTAATGGAATTTAACAGTTTAACTGTCAGCATATTAATTATCCTGATCGGCATATACGGCATCCTGACCAGAAAAAATCTGATCAAATTAATTATGTCGTTGTATATCATGAACTCCGGAGTGATATTATTTTTCGTTAGCCTAAGTTATGTCGAAGGGGGACAGGCGGCAATTTTTTCCGACGGACTTCAATTAATGGTCGACCCACTCCCTCAAGCGGTAATGTTAACCAGCTTGGTGATAGGCCTGGTTATCACAGCTCTCGGCCTCGGCCTGGCGCTCAAGATCTACGAAGAACACAAAACATTAAACATAAGGAAATTAATAACCAAACATCATGATGACTAACGCGCCAATATTAATCGTCACCATCCCGCTGGTCGCTGCATTTTTGATCCATTTGACCAAATACACCAAGATCAGACGAGGGGCAGAGATTGTCGCCTTTTCGGCAGTCGCCTCTGCCGCAACTATTTTATTTTTACAAGCCAAAGAGATATTCACCGGCCAGATCATCAATTACAACCTCGGCGGCTGGCCTGTTCCGCTGGGGATCAACTTACAGATCGACGGCTTAAGCTTCTTTTTTGCTGCCCTGATATTAGGGGTCAGCCTGCTGATTCTGACCTATTCGCTCGGAACTTATCTATATGCCAGAAGATATTATTCGTTACTTCTCATAGCTATCGCCGCAATCTTGGGAATAATCCTGACCAGAGACATCTTTAATATGTATGTCTTTTTTGAATTATTAGCCGTCGCCTCATATGTCTTAATCACTTACAAACACAAACCGCGCACGATCACCGCCAGTTTTAAATATCTAATCATGACCGAATCGACCTGGGTCCTATTTCTATTAGCTATCGCCCTGCTCTACGCTTTGACCGGCACATTAAATATGGCGACGATTGCCGCGCAGATTCCGCCTATTTACCAGGCCAATCCGCAGATTATCTATCTGATATTTAGTTTTATGCTAATCAGTTTTGGCATTAAATGCGGCATGTACCCCCTCCACACCTGGATCCCCGAAGCACATTCTCAGGCCCCTACTCCGGTCAGCAGTTTACTTTCGGGGCTGGTCTTAAAAGTCGGACTCTACGCCATGATCAGAATAATGTACACCTTCTTCGGCAGTATCTTGTTTACCGCAGGAATAGGAAACATCTTAATTTTCTTTGGGATCGTGACAGTTATCTACGGAGCATTCTTAGCCTTGGTTCAGGAAGAGCTGAAAAGATTGTTGGCCTACTCCAGCATCAGCCAAATCGGCGTTGTTTTGATCGGTATCGGCCTCGGAACAAGATTAGGCCTGGAAGGAGCCTTGTTTCATATCTTCAATCATGCCCTGATCAAAGCGGCCCTCTTCTTTTGCGCCGGGATAATTATTTCCGAGACCGGTTTCTGGCGTCTCTCCAGGATGAAAGGGGTCTGGCATCAGCTACCCGGAGTTACTTTCTCATTCTGCCTCCTCTCCTTGTCTGTTATCGGCATCCCCCCATTTAACGGATTTGTCAGCAAAATGATGATCATCAATGCCGCTCTGCAAGCAGAAAATTATTTTGCCCTGGGAGCACTGTTTATCGGCATTATTCTTACTGCAGCCTATTACCTGAGAATTATTCAAAGCTTCTTCTCTCCTGAAGAGTTTAAGCATCTACCCGATTTCCATCCGAATCCGGTCGGTCCTTTCGAACACTTTTCAACCTACCTGGCTGCGGCTATCTGTCTATTTATCGGCTTATGGCCCGGCTTGATAATTAAATTAATTGAGCCGGCAGTGAGGGTCTTATTACCATGATCTTCAACACCTCTTTCTTCCCAATAGATAATCTAAGCCGGTTCATGTTGATCTTGGTCGCGGTCCTGCTCCCATTGGGCTACCTCTACTCGTTCGCTTATATTAAACGCCATCACTTCCGTTACTATTTTATTTTAATCCTAGCTTCAATCAGTTTAGTCGGCATATTTGTATCCCGTGACCTTCTGAGTTTTTACATTTTCCTAGAGATGATGACAGTCGGAGTCTACTTTTTAATTATCGACAACACAAAAAAGGAATCTTATGCCGCCGGGTTCAAATATATCCTGATGATGTTTACCGGTGGATTGTTCATCCTCGTCGCCGCTTTAATGCTTTACAATTTGACCGGCTCTTTTGAGCTGGCGGTTATTGCCAAAGCGGCCCCCTATCTGCCGGCGGCAACTGTCCAGTTTATTTTCGGCATATTTGTTATCGGCTGCTTATTTGAAATCGGCGCAGTCCCGTTCCATATCTGGCTACCAGACGCTCACCCGATCGCCCCTTCACCGATCTCTGCTCTCCTTTCCGGTTTAATGATCAAGACCGGAGCTTATGGGATTATCAGATTGAGCATGACCTTAAACACCAACAACAGTGCCCTGATAATTATTGGGGCGACCAGCATGCTTTTTGGCGTGACCTTGGCTTTAAGACAAACAAATATTAAACGATTATTGGCTTATTCCAGCATCAGCCAAATGGGCTATGTGAGTCTAGGAATAGGACTAGGGACAGGCTTAGGATTAGGGGGAGCATTATTTCATCTGCTTAACCACGCAACATTTAAAAGTCTCCTCTTTTTGTGTCTGGGAGCGGTAATTTTCCGAACCAGAGAGAGAGAGCTCAACAAGCTTGGCGGATTAGCCAAATCAATGCCCTTCACTGCCTTGGCATTTATTATTGGGGCTTTGGCAATTACCGGTATCCCTCCCTTTAATGGATTTGCCAGTAAAACGGTATTTACCGAAGCAGTGAGCAATAATATTTGGTTAAAAACAATACTTGTAATTACTGCTGCCGGAACGATAGCAACATTTCTCAAGTTATTTCTTCATGTTTTCGCCGGCAAACTTCCGGTCAAATTAAAGAAAACCAAAGAAGCCCCTTTTCTGATGATTTTACCAATGTTGATAGTTGCAACACTTTGTTTACTGATCGGACTTTTCCCCAATTATGTTTTAAACACTCTTGTTAATCCGGCAATATTAACCGGCTTCAGCATCCAATTCTTCTCCCTAAAGAGCCTGACAGATAGCGGCACAATCATTCTCCTAGGTACCGGACTATATATAGTAGGCCGGCGAATTGGCTTTTTGAGTATAGAACCAGAAAGAAGAAAGGAATCATTATTGTCATGGATAAGCTTAGATAAAATCGTCTGCGGTTTAGCCGTTCTGCTTGAAGCTTTTTGTCTCAGGTTAAGAAAGTTAATAGCCAGAAGTCTTAATACTTATCTGTTGTGGATATAT
>JBDRIF010000139.1:0-5251 GCA_043816125.1 bacterium | reverse complement strand
CTATGAGTTGAAACTCGGTTACGGTCTAACCGACCCCTGGGATATCCTCGGTTCTTTTAGCTCCAGCACTTACCCTAATGTGGGCAATCAGAATTATCAGGTGGTCGGGCTAACTTTTGAATACGGTTTTATGAAGGCACGGTATGGAAAAAAACCACCGTTTGATATCTCTTTTTTAGTTGGTGCAGAAAATGCTCAGCTTTTGACCAGCGGCACTGTTATTTCTAATGAAACTGCTTTAAATCTTGGAGTTTTGATAGGTAAAAGTTTGGTCAGAGAGGTTGGCGCTTACGTCACTCCATACTTTGGCTTAAAAGGGAGATTTTGTAATCAGAGCAGTTTTGAGGCGGCTTTGGGTATTAAATATGGCTTAACCGGGGCTCTCTCTTTATTGTTGGAAGGGAATTATATTTCTGTCTCCAATAACAATTTCGGGACCGGGATCTGTTTTGGAGTTGCTTGGAGTATCTAATCTGTTAGGCTTCAGCTAATACCCTTATTAAAGAATAAACGGCTGGGTAACCTGAAAGAAAACTCCCGAAGCGGATAAGGCTGTGCCGACGTTTAGTGTTTGCATGCCGGCACTTATTCCCATCTTCCCCATACTTGAACCAAAATCAAAGAGCAGGCCTCCGTATAATTGGCTTCCCATCCCGCCGGAGATTCCGCCGGTGCCGTAAAGGTTTAAGCTTAAACCGATTCCAACATAAGGATCTTGTCCAAAGAATGATTTTTCTCTTAAATAGAGGACTGCATCGGCATAAAGAGGTATTGAATTAATTGCCGCCCTTGAATTGCTTGAACCAAAGATCAACCCGAGCCCCGCTTTATATTCCAGCGCGTCTTCAGCCAGGCCGAGTTTAGTTCCGATCATAGCCGGGTCGGTAAACAACATGTTGACCCTGCCGCCAAGTAGCCCCAGCAGTCCGTTTTGATTAACAGTGGTGGCGTAAACTCCGTTCAGATCTGTATTAATACCCCAACCAAAAAGACCTTTGCTCTCTCCGGGTAAAGCGACCTCGTATTGAGAGGTCGGAGGGGGTGGCGGCAAAGGGACATTTTCATCGGTTTCAATTTTTTGTGGTGCAGGGGTGGCGGCGATTGGCGGTCGGACTATTTTAGTAACGGTCTTTCTGACTATTTTGTTTTGGGCTGCTACGGGAGAAATCAAAAAAGAAACAAGCAACAATAAAACTACAGGTAAAAATGTTTTTTTCATGAGTTAAGTTTAGCAGGAGTTGTAGCAAAGTCAAGTATCAGGTAAGATTGTCTTAATGAAACGAATTTGGCTCTTTATTCTCTTTGCCAGCTTATTGTTCTCTCCAATTTATGCGGAAGAGTACAAGAGCTTGGACATACTTAATGAAACGAATCTGGCGCTGTATTTTAATGATTTCCTCGGTTTTGTATACGATAGTCACGGCTGTCTCCATTTCAGCCCGTCGGATATTTATTTATTAACAAAGACATTGCCGAATAAGATTCCGTTGCGAATCAAGAAATATTCGGATACTAGTTTGCCGGCTGATCTTGCCGTGGCTCCATATCTAGCGGAGATTACGAACAATCGGGGGAATCTGGAATATCACCGTCAGCAATTTGCCGCCGGGACAACCGAAGTGATAGTTTATCCGGGGCTAAGTCATCTTTATATCAGGGTAAATAAAAAAGCTTATGCCAAGGTTTTTGCTTTGTCCGGGCCGGAAGAGGACTATTTGATGGCTTTCAATATTTCCAAAAATGAACCGATAACCTGGGATTTTATGCTGACCACTCCGACCGATCCGGGCGAATACACAATCTTGAATTCCTCGGATCACTATATCAGCAATGCTTACTATCAAAATACAATTATTCCTTTTGGCGCTTGGCTGGTTAAAAGGGAGGGGCGGTGGATTTTTCAGAAAGGGAAAACTTGGCTTAAGGTCCCTGCCCATGTGGTGGCCGATATTGAAAGTGGGGAGGGGGAACGGTTCTACAATTATTATGATTTAAATTACGACAACCAAGGAAAAGTTTGGGCTGGCCGGTGGGCGGGGCATGATTTTGGCCGGGATGTCTTGCTGTGGACCAAAGACGGGAAGAATCGTTATCCGGAACTTGGCTACTCGGCCGGAGAATTGTTCTTTGAACAAATTATCTTGATTAAAGATTTGGTGCACATTTTAACTCAACCCGGCCCCGATGATTTTGAGACTCTAATTGGGAATAATGAGGATTTCGGTTTCTATTGGGAACTGTCCGAGTTTGTCTCTTCCAAGGGGAAATACCGACCCCCGCAACTTAATGCCCAATCGATCGCTTACTATAAGCTCTTTCATAACTGGGAGATGACCGATCAGGAGAATGCATTGCTGGATAAAAGAATGGTTGAGGCTTTTTCTGAATATGAAGAGAATCGTCTGCCGCGCAAGGGGATAGCCAGGCAAAAAAGTTTGGGCCTCTATCAGCATCTCCGCTTTCATAGTCAGGTGATCGATAAACAGGCTTATTGGTATGAAAAAATAAAGAAAGACTGGGATTATTGGCTGGAGTTGAGGGTTCGCTTACGCAAAGATTTCGATAAAATGGGGATCCGCTCTTTGGAGAATAGACAAAATCTATTGGAGCGATGGTTAACGGAGCGCCTGGAGTTTAATACTTTGGTGCCGCCGAGTCAGGCTAAATATGTTCAAAATTTAAGTTTTACCTCCCTGTTTATGGGCGACGATGAAAACCTGGTTTTTAGCCAGCGTGAGCGGCAGGAGATGACACAGCTTTTACGTCAGATAATTAGCGGCGAAGTTGAGGGAGTAACTTTGCATTCGGTTGATGCTCTAAATAATTATAATTTTGGGGTCATGCTCGACGAGATTCTCGGTGACCTATATAAAAGCCACGGTTGTCTGCATGTTTCACCCCGCAACAGCTATTTCCTCTATTCGTTGTTGCCCAAAAAAGCGCTGGTTAAGATCTACGGTTACGATCAAAAGATGAACGAAGATGAGCTGGCGAAGATCCCTTATTTGGCGACGCTGGTAAATGTTCAGGCCGATCTGGAGAAGCTCAAAGAGAAATTTACCAATAGTCAGGATATCAGAATTGCTGTTTATCCGGCCGGAGGCTTATGGGTGATTTATGTCAAAGACCAACCTTTTGCCAAATTATCGGTCAAAGGGGGACCGCAGACCGAATATTATCTGATGGAAGGGCGGGACGATGACGGACTACCGATCTTTCAGGAGCATCTGGCGTATCCAACCACTCCGGGAAATTATCAGATCTTCAAAAAACATGATAATTATATTTCCAATCTCTATTATCCGACTACAGTTATCCCACAAGGGGGAGAGATTAGAAAGGAGAACAACCGCTGGGTCTATCAGAATAACAAGGGGAAATGGGTAGAGGTTCATCCGGTGGTAAAAGCTGATTTGGCTGGTTTTCCGGAGAAGAGTCAATACACTTATTATGATGTTATGGTTAATGCGAGCGAGGAGGTCGTCTCTTTAAAATGGGGGAGTCAGCCCTTTGGCCGTTATGCTCTTCAGACTTCCAAGGACATGGTAAACCCTTCTCCAGAGCTTATTCATACTTCCGGGGATTTGATCATGGAGGAGCGGCAGTTGATCAAAGATCTGATCAAAGTCATGTCTGCCCCTTTTGATAAATTAGAAGATTGTCTCGGTTACAGCGAAAACTTCGATCTGTATAGTGCTTGTGCCGAATTTGTGGCCGATCCGAGCAGGGAAGATATTATTGAGGGGAGGGAGCGGTCGGCCTATCGGCTCTATTTTGGTCTTCCGTTGACTCCCAGCGAAGAGGCTGAACTGCCGCTTGATAAGATTGCCGCCAATAAGATCTTAAAAGGGATAAAGATATCAGAAGAAGAATTAAAATTGCTGGTTAAGGAAGGGGTGGCATATTACCGGGGTGGGGAGACGAAGATAAATATGCAAAAGATCCTCGGCCTTCACTTTGATACTTATCAATATGTGGTGACGATCCAAAAATACGCCCATCATTATGAAACGCTAAAAAAATATTGGCCGGAGTTAAGCGGTTTGCGCCGGGCGATGTTGAAAGACTTTAATGAGTTTGCGATCAAAGATCCCAAAGTCTTGCAGAGCTTTCTGCGAGAGTTGATGATCAAACGGACCGAATTAAAACAGTTAACACAGTCGGAAGCGCTGCAGCTGTTGTCGGAGATTTTATAAGGCGGGCCATAAGCCGGATTCTGTCTAGGACGGTAATCTATCTGGGGTAATCATTGCTGATTACCTCGTTGCGATCTACTCGGGATCATAACGAACCGAGCTGGTTCTTTCCCTATTTGATCTTGCTCCGCGTGGGGTTTGCCGCACCGCTAGTCTCCTAGCTGTCGTGTGGGAGCTCTTACCTCCCAGTTTCACCTTTGCCTTCCAACCTTTAGGGTTGAAGTGGGCCGTATAATTTCTGTGGCACTTTCCTTAAGATCTCTCTCAGTTGTCGTTAACAACCACGCTGCTCTCTGGAGTCCGGACTTTCCTCCCTATCGGGTAACCGTCTGGCCTGCCTTATCAAAGTTCTACTTAATTCTAGCATCTATGCCGATATTAGCCAACTTATCCGCCTGTTTGTTCTTTTCTCTTCTGATATGACTTATGGAGAAGAGTTTGAATTCTTTGATTAAGGTTGTGGCGTGATGGTGCAGGGGGATCAATCCCTCGTTCTTAACTCGATATTCCCCCTGAATTTGTTTGACCAAAAGCTCGGAATCGGAAAAAACTTCAACCTCATCTTCTTCTAAATCAATCGCTTCTTCTAACCCTCTGATCAGCGCCATATATTCAGCCTGATTGTTGGTGGTGTTACCTATATAGTCGGCAACTTCCAGCAGGATGTCGTTTTCATTCCTGATTAGTACTCCAATCCCTGCCGGTCCAGGATTCCCTCTGGCCGCCCCGTCGATAAAAATTGTTGCTTTCATGATTCCTGATTTTAGCATTATTGGTGAAATTTCTCCAGAAAAGAATAGAAGATAATTCATGAAAGGTGTAAGAAAAACCGGCTCGGCTTTTACCCAAAGTCCCTATACGCGTCCTCTGCCTCAATTGGAAAGGCAAAGGGAGTCGACCACTCCGGTTAGAACTCTTGAAGTGCGTGCCCGACAGGCCACAGCTAATGGGTGTTTTGAAGCGGCATTAGAACATTGGCAAGCGGTGTTTCAAATCCATGAGAGAACAGGGCAGGCAAAAATGCTCGCTTTTGCCAAGAGGGAAGCTGCCGGAGC
>JBDRIF010000138.1:0-8285 GCA_043816125.1 bacterium | reverse complement strand
AAATCGTTATGAAGTTGCAGCCGATAACATCGACAGCAAAACAGAAGGAATTGGTCGAAGTTTGAAAACTATACCGGGGAGGCGAAATCTTTACACGCATTTAGCACTTTAATACTTGCATTTCAGGGTTGCTAATACATTTGATTTTTTCAAATGCCCTCATCCCCTTACCCCTTCTCCCAGACGGGGAAGGGGAGACAAAAGCTAAGATATATCTCGTGATCCCCCTCTCCTTTTGGGAGAGGGGGCTAGATTTTGCTACGACGGGGTGAGGGCTTTCGTGATATAATATTTTCATGAAAATCCTGGTTATAGGTGGGGCGGGGTTTATTGGCTCGAATATTGTTGACGCTTATGTTGAAGCCGGACACGAAGTCGGGATATTAGATAATTTATCCACCGGCAAAAAAGAAAACCTTAACCGCAATGCAAAGTTTTACGAAATGGATATCAGGGATAAGCAGGGGTTATCAGGGGTAATCAAGGAATTTTCGCCGGAGATTATCAACCACCTCGCCGCCCAGATCGATGTCAGAAAATCTGTTACCGATCCCCAATTTAACGCCGAAGTAAATGAAATCGGTTTTCTCAATATGCTCGATGCCGCTGTCGAGGCTAAAGTTAAGAAAGTAATATTTTCCTCGACCGGTGGGGCGATCTACGGCGAAGTTAAACCGCGGGGAGGAGCCGACGAAAATTATCCACAAGAGCCGATCTCCCCTTACGCAATTACTAAACGGACAGGCGAGATGTATCTGCATGCCTACCACGTTAACAAAGGACTCAATTATACCGTCGTTCGTTATGGCAACGTTTATGGTCCGCGTCAGGATCCTCTCGGCGAAGCGGGCGTAATTGCGATCTTCTGCGGCCGGATGAAAGAGGGGAAAGAGTGTACTATCTATGGTGATGGGAAACAGCTCCGCGACTATGTTTATGTGGCGGATGTCGCGGCTATCAACCTAATCGCTTTAACCAAAGGTGAAAATCAGATTTTTAATGTCGGAACGGGTCTGGGGGTTTCTGTTAATGAACTATATGCTCACTTAAACGACCTGCTGAAGTTTGGACGACCGGCCAAGTATGCTCCTCCCAGAGCAGGCGAGTTGTTTAGAAGTGTTCTCAATTGCCGTAAAGCAAAAAAACAATTGGGTTGGCAGGCGAAAGTTGATATTAAACAAGGATTGCAAAAAACACTAGAATGGTACAAGTAAAGAAAAAAATCCTCTATTTCTTTTCCGACACCGGGGGTGGGCATCGCTCGGCGGCGACAGCGATCATCCACGCGGTTGAACATTTGGCTAAAGATCAATACGACCAGGAGATGATCGATGTTTTTGCTTCTTGTTCGGGCTTTCTAAATATTTTTGCCAAGCTCTACGGACCAGTCATTAAATATTCACCCCAGATGTGGGGCCAGCTCTATTATTGGCTCGATGATGAGCGAAAACTGGTCGCGTTAGAAAAAATGTCCCGTCCTTTTATCCTCAAAGAATTGACCGCAATGATCAAGAGAGAAAAACCGGATATGATCGTTTCTGTTCATCCGATGGTCAACCATCTGACCGCCAGGGCGATTATTGAAAGCGGCCGGGTGATTCCTTTTGTTGTAGTGATAACCGATCCGGTGACGCTCCATCGAGCTTGGCTGACCAAGGAGGTCGACCTATATATAGTAGCGACCGAAGAGGCCAAACAGTTTGCCATCAAGTATGGTCTGCCCGAAGAAAAACTAAGAGTTATCGGCATGCCGATCGATCCGACCTTTTTTCTTAAAGATAGAGATAAAGCGAAAGCGCGAAAAAAAGACCGGCTCGATCCTAATCTCTTTACTATCTTATTAATGGGTGGGGGTGATGGAGCAGGCAAGATGGAAAATATTATCAATGAGTTGGATAAGATGGCGATGCCGGCTCAGTTGATCGTTATCACCGGCCGCAATAAAAAACTGGAAGAGAAATTAAAGAAAAACAAAGACAACTTCAATATGCCGATGCGTGTTTTTGGCTTTACCGACCAGGTCCCCGAGATCATGGCCGAGTCTGATATGATCATTACCAAAGCGGGGCCGGGGACCATTGCCGAGGCGATGGCGATGAACTTGCCGATCATTATCACTTCGTGGCTGCCGGGGCAGGAGGAGGGGAATGTCGAGTTTGTAGTTAAAGAAAAAGTTGGACTGGTCTGTAAGGATCCCAAACGGATCGCTGAATTGATCAAGGAATTAAGAGAATCCGGGGAATTTAATAACTTCAAAAAGAATATCAAACGGGTCAGCCGGCCCAAAGCGTCTATTAATATAGCGCATGAAATTATTAATTGCCTTTAGTCTGTTTTTTTGTCTGATCACTGCCGCTGTTGGCGAGCAGTATCTTCAGGATGTCCCCCGCGGCCACTGGGCCTATAGCTCGGTTTATGAATTAATTCGCCTCGGAGTGACCAACGGTTATCCCGATGGTACTTATCAAGGCTCTCGGCCGATCACTCGTTATGAAATGGCCGCATTTCTTTCGAAACTTGCCAAATCATTTCACCATCGCCGCAATGTAAGCGAGAAATTGCTTCAGGAATTGAGAACAGAACTTAATTTGATTAAATTCGAGCGGGAAAAATCCGAACGCGTGACAAAAATCCACGGCCAGTTTTCTACCAGATTAGCCAAAGTATTGTCATATCGTCTGCAGATTGGGGCAACAAAACAACTCCTCCCCGAGGGAACGCTGACAATTAATCTCGATACGATGGATGCCGGGTTGGACCAGGCCAGCAATCGCCGGCTGACCACAGAATTATTTGATGCGGAGGCTGTTTTTAGTCATCTTCGTTTGGTTTTGGGGCCGGGAGATGTTTTGCATCGTGATGATTCGGGGCTAGTGCCGGCTGAAGATCGACAGGTTTACCGACGGCCAAATTCAAAGGTCGATCTCTTTACCCATATTAAGGGATTGGATCTGGGAGTTACTTATCAGCCGAGGGAGCAGGCGACTACTGGGCGTTTAAATCAGCATGAAATTGATGCATATGCCAAATTCGGATTTTTGCAAATTCAACCGCGCTATTTTCATGGACAGGAGACTTTGGTTGAGATCGAGTTGTGGCCAAAAGAGGCGAGTGGTTTGTTGGTTGGTATCGGAGAGGCGAGGGATCAGAGCAGTTTATATGTGCAGGCGAGATTGGACTGGGGGTGGGGTTATTTGCGGGCCGATCGGGTTGGGAGCCGGTATCGTAACTCCGTAATCGAGAATGAGTTGTATCTGCTTGATAATTTTAATAGGCCGATATTGGATGGGAGATTTAATTTGGGGTGGGGGTTTAAGAAAGAGTTGCGTCGAGGGCTCTTTTTTGAAGAGAAAGGGAATCTAAGCACATCAAGCGATTATAAGTATGGAGCCGACTATGCCGGCAGTCATTATACCGAGCAGTTAAACTTATCCGCTTATCCTCATAATCGGGTAAAGCTTTCTCTCTTTTATCAATCGTTTTTTGTTCCTTCCGGTCTGAATGAATATAATGAGACGGTTGAAAATAATTCGACTTTGTATGGATTAAGCATTTCTGCCGATATTTAATTGACAATTGGAGTCGGCGGGCGTACTATTTTTACCAGAGGTGCAATAATGAATAAAAATCTTATTATCGGTTTGATTGTTGGGGTTCTGGTTATTTTAGCTGTGATCATTATCGGCTGCCAGTCGACGAGTTTGACTTCGGTGTCAGCGAGTAATGTAGTCTTGAAAGGGGTGGCGCAGAATGCCGCTAGTGTCACTGCGACAAATATCAAATCTTATACCTGGCCGGAGGGAGAGTCTCCCTGTAATTCAAATTTCCCAATTGTAATAACTACTCCAGAATCATACGCGGTAGGGCTTTATCAGGTCCAATTCTATAAAACCTTAGACGATACTACTCCCTACTTGCTGGCCAGTTGGGAAGCTGCCGGTGAGACCCCGCAGCATTTTGATCTGACAGGTTCCCCAACTCAAATGGCGGCAAACGAAGATTATCCGGCCGCCGGAGAATACACCCATATGAAACCGACGATTGCCTATCTGGAGCAGACTTTACCTGCCGGCATGTTGGATTATCAGGGGATGACAAAATTTAGGACGATTATGGGAGAGTATGGCGAGTTTCAAATTGGAGATGTGTTGGTCAGCAGTGGGGAAGGGTGGTATTGGATCGATACAGATTCAGGTGTTTTTGCCAGTGTTGACGGAACCCGTCCGACCGAATTAGTCCAAGTCGATTGGGGGAGCGAAGCCACCGTGGAAGTGAATGGTCATATTGTTTTTGAGCCGACCGATGTCTCGATGGAAAGTTTTACGATGACGGCTGATCCTTCAGGAACATATACATTCACCCTGGTTTTTGATTTGGCGGCGACGTTTGCTTTTAATGATCTGAATAATAATGGCGTTTTTGAGCCGGGGATAGAATATCCTCTGGGAGATGCGCCGACAAATGCGATTCAATTAGTCAGCGGTGAAGCTGAATGGAACGTTGGGCCGCCCGGGCTTAGCGTGACTTTAGATACAGAATAATATCAGCCTTGGCGCGGAACTGTGCTAATATGTGTTTGTGAACAGTGTAATTATTAGAACACTCGTGCCGATCTTTTTGTTAATAGGGTTGGGATTCTTTTCGCGGTTCAGGGGCTATCTTAAGCAGGGTGACGAACGGGTCTTAAGTGCCTATTTATATTGGTTTGCTTTGCCGGCATTATTTTTCGTGATTCTATCAGAGACTATATTTACGTCTGAAATGCTTCGTTTTATTGTCGCAGCCGTTATTCCCCTCTTTATCGCTTTGATTCTTTATATGTTGGTCGGGACAGTCTTGCGCTGGCCTAGGATAAAGGTCTATCTGCTGATTCTTGGTTCTATTTTTGGCAGTGTCGCCTTTTTTGGGATCCCTTTTATTATGTTTGCTTTTCCCTCTTCTCAAATAGAACAATTGGCAGTTGTTGCTGCCGCCTTTATTTCGGCGGTTGCAGTTGTGATTGTTATCTTTACTTTAGAACTAAATAAGCTTTCTGGTCAGCCAGGGAGAAAGTTTTTTAAGGTTATTCTGAGTCTCGTCAAAAACCCCTTAATACTGTCAATTTCACTCGGTATTGTTCTATCCTTACTTAAGATTGTGATTCCTCTGCCATTGGCCAGTGCCTTGCATATGTTGGGGAAGACAACGGCGACTGTGGCCGTCTTCATGTTAGGAGTTTTTCTTTATGGACGCAATTACACTAATATCTTCCGGGCGCTAAAGCTTAGTCTCTTGAGAGTTTTCTTCCTTCCGACAATTGCATTATTGACCGTTACTTGGTTGCAGCTCCCACCAGAGCAGGGAGCAATTGTTGTTTTAATGCATGCGATGCCTTTAGCTGTTTCGATGATCGTTTTAAGTGATCGTTATGATTTTGAACAAGAGACAATCGCTTCGCTGATTTTGATCTCGTCATTGGGTGCGGCTCTCTATCTGAATATTTGGTTGTTTGTCTTAGGGATAAAATAGTCCTTGACAACTATTTAAGCACTTGTAATAATTACAAATATGAAATCATTACAAGAAATAATTGAAGACAAGGGGATGAGGCCTTCACATCAGCGTTTGAAGGTGCTGGAGTATCTGCGGGACAATCGGACTCATCCGACAGTTGATGAGATATATCAGGCTTTAAAGAAGTCACTGCCGACAATTTCTAAAACTACCATTTATAATACTCTATATACTTTCATTGAAGCTGGCTTGGTGTCGGAAATCACTGTTTGCTGTCAGGAGGCCAGATATGATTATGTAACCCAGCAGCATGCTCATTTTCTCTGTAAGGATTGTGGTGCAGTTGAAGATATCGTAGATATTAAGTACCCTAAAATAGGGAAGGAGGTTGATGGGCACCAGGTTGAAGATATGATGGTCTATGTTAAAGGGATATGTAGTAAGTGTCGTTAACCGTTGGGTCTGTGGACTGAAGTCCACAGTGTCCAGGCTGTGGGTTTAAATTAAAGGGAGGTTTTCTTATGACAAATACAAAAAATAGATTAGAGGTTTATAAATGTTCGGTCTGTGGGAATATTGTTGAGGTTCTTCATGTTGGCGGAGGAGAATTAGTCTGTTGTGGTAAACCGATGGATTTGCAGGAAGAGAAATCGGCCGACAGCGCGACCGAAAAGCATGTGCCGGTGATCGAGAAGACAGACAAAGGGATTTTGGTCAAAGTCGGCTCTGTCCCTCATCCGATGGAAGAAAAACACCGGATAGAATGGATCGAATTATTGGCTGATGGAGAAACCTATATTAAGTTTCTGAAAGCAGGAGCAAAACCAGAAGCTTTGTTTGAAGTTAAAGCCGAAAATGCCCGAGCGCGTGAGTATTGTAACGTCCATGGGCTATGGAAAAGCTAAATGCAACAAGAAACTCTGCATAAGTTAAGTTATGGTTTGTATGTTGTGGCGGCTTGTCAGGGGGACCGGTTGAACGGCTGCATAGTAAATACTGTTTTTCAGGTTACAGCCGAGCCGCCCAGCATCGCTATTAGTATTAATCGTAACAATCTGACTAATGAGTTTGTAGCAAAGAGTGGCAAGTTTTCTGTCTCCATTCTCGATCAGGAGACCCCTCAGGAACTGATAGGACGGTTTGGCTTTAAATCTGGCAAAGAGGCGAATAAATTCGACTCCGTGAACTTTAAGCCTGGTCAAACAGGTTCGCCAATCCTTACTGATCATGTTTTGGGCTTTATCGAGGCCGAAGTAATTGATAAGATAGAAGTCGGGACACATACGGTTTTTATCGGTAAGGTTGTTGCTGCGGAGATAATTAGTTCTGCGGAACCTTTAACTTATGCTTACTATCATAATGTTATTAAGGGGAAGACGCCGAAAAATGCGGCGACATATATTAAAGAAGAGGTGATGCCGATGTCCGGTTCAGGTAAATATGTTTGTACTGTTTGTGGTTATGTTTATGACCCGGCTGTAGGGGATCCTGATTCCGGGATAAAACAGGGGACCAAGTTTGAAGATATTCCCGATACGTGGGTCTGTCCTGTTTGCGGAGTCGAGAAGTCGAAGTTTGAAAAGGTAGTATGAAAACCGAAGAACTAAAAAAAGATATCTTTTTTGTCGGTGTTCCGGATGCGGAGCGGCGGTTGTTTGACGAATTGATCCCTCTCCCTGATGGAACAAGTTACAATTCATATCTGGTCAAAGGGAAAAATAAAGTTGCCCTGATCGATACTGTCGATCCGCCAAAAGAAAACCAGCTCATTGCTAACCTTGAACAACTCGGTGTGAAGAAAATTGATTATGTTATCGCTCATCATGGCGAACAAGACCATTCGGGCTCGATTCCGACGATCTTAAAGTTATTCCCCGAGGCTATAGTGGTGACTAATCAGAAATGTAAAGACGAGTTGAAAGACCATCTGTTAGTCCCCGAAGAGAAGTTCATTACCGTTGCCGATGGCGAGGAGATCGATTTGGGCGGCAAGACTTTGAAATTCATCTTCACCCCTTGGGTTCACTGGCCGGAGACGATGTGTACTTATCTGCCGGAAGATAAGATCTTGTTCTCCTGTGACTTTTTTGGTTCGCATATCGGGGTTGGCGATATCCATGTTCGAGATAAGAAGCATGTTTTAACTGCAGCTAAAAGATATTATGCCGAGATCATGATGCCTTTTCGAACGGCGATCAAGAATAATCTTATCAAAATCGAACCGTTGGCGATCGAAATGATCTGTCCGAGTCACGGCCCAATCTATGACGAGCCCAAATTTATTATTGATGCCTACAAGGATTGGATATCCGACACTGTAAAAAATGAAGTTGTTATCCCTTATGTTTCGATGCACGGGAGCACGGCCAAAATGGTCGATTATCTTGTGCAGGGGTTGGAAAAACAGGGGGTTACTGTTAAGACATTTGAATTATCCAAGATGGATGTTGGTGAGTTGGCGATGGCTTTAGTTGATGCAGCGACAGTTGTGGTCGGTTCGCCGACTGTTTTAGTCGGTCCTCATCCGCTAGCCTTATACGCGACTTATCTGTTTAATGTTCTTCGACCGAAGACCAAATTCTTGTCTGTAATCGGCTCATATGGTTGGGGTGGGAAGATGGTTGATCAGTTGAAGGCCTTGCTAGCCAGTTATCGGGGTGAAGTATTACAGCCGGTAGTGATCAAAGGTTATCCTAAAGCCGACGATCTTGTTCTGTTGGACAAATTAATTGAGACGATCGTTCAAAAACATCGGGAGGTGTGTGTCTAATGGCAAAATTATGGCGTTGTGA
>JBDRIF010000137.1:0-15303 GCA_043816125.1 bacterium | reverse complement strand
GCCAAAAACGCTTCTTGAGGTAAGTCGACTTTGCCGACCCGTTTCATCTTTTTCTTACCGGCTTTTTGCTTTTCTAAAAGTTTTCTTTTTCGTGAAACGTCACCGCCGTAACACTTGGCCAAAACATCTTTGCGCTTGGCGCGGACAGTTTCGCGGGCGACGATTTTGCCGCCGATCGCCGCCTGAACAGGGATGGCAAACATCTGCATCGGAATCTCTTTAACTAGTTGCTCGGTCAGTTTCCGCCCATAATATTCCGCCCGGCTCCGGTGCACAATAAACGAAAGGGCGTCAACCTGTTCGTTGTTGATCAAAATATCGAGTTTGGCCACGTCTGAGACGCGATAGCCGATCGGTTCATAATCCATCGAAGCATAACCTTTGGAAACCGATTTCAAAAAATCATTGAATTCGATTATTACTTCCGATAAAGGCATTTCATAGGTAATGACAGCCCGCTTGGGATCGAGATATTCCAGGTTCTGATAGATTGCTCTTTTATCAGTTGCCAGAGTCATGATCGGGCCGACATATTCCGAGGGGGTGAAAATGC
Source organism: bacterium (assembly GCA_043816125.1). Lineage (GTDB taxonomy): Bacteria > Margulisbacteria > WOR-1 > O2-12-FULL-45-9 > O2-12-FULL-45-9 > JBDRIF01. The sequence continues at coordinate 14,750 of JBDRIF010000137.1, read as the reverse complement.
TGACTTTTAAATATGGCTCTTCAATGGAGGCGATATGTGATGGATCTGGAAACTTGGTCGGATTATCAACCATAATTGACGGTTTATTATTTAAATTTATTTTATAGATTACGTTGGGAGTGGTAGCAATTAGGCCGAGGTCGAATTCCCTGGTTAATCTTTGTTGCACAATTTCTAAATGTAAAAGTCCTAAAAAGCCGCAGCGAAAACCAAAGCCGAGGGCCGATGATGTCTCGGCCTCGAAGAAAAGTGCGGCATCGTTGAGCTGTAATTTTTCCATCGCCTCTTTGAGCTTTTCATAATCTTCGCCGTTGATCGGGTAAAAACCACAAAAAACCATCGGCTTGATCGGTTTGTAACCGGGGAGGGCTTCTTTACTCCCTTCCTTTAGAGTTGTGACGGTATCTCCCACGTGAGCATCGGCAATATTTTTTACATTGGCAATTAAGTAGCCGACCTCGCCGGCTGTTAATTTATCTTTTGGTTTTAAACCGAGTTTGAGATGGCCGACTTCCAGGGCTTCAAAATCTTTGCCTCTGCCGATAAATTTTATTTTATCTCCTGTTCTAATAGTCCCGTTCACGATCCTGATAAATACAATAACGCCCCGATATGCGTCGAAATGCGAGTCAAAGATCAAGGCTTGCAGCGGTTTGTCCGGGTCTCCTACCGGTGGGGGGATCCGCTCAATAATTGCATCTAATATTTCTTCGGTCCCGGTTCCTACTTTGGCAGATGATAAAATTATTTCAGATTCGTCAAACCCCATAGTGTTGACTAATTCGTCTTTGACCATCTGGACTTCGGCACCGGGGAGGTCGATCTTGTTGATAATTGGGATCATTTTTAGATTGCCGGCGATGGCCAGATTGGCGTTAGCCAAAGTTTGCGCTTCGATCCCTTGAGCGGCGTCTACCAACAGTAAGGCTCCTTCGCAGGCGGCGAGAGAGCGGGAGACTTCGTATGAAAAATCGACATGTCCGGGGGTGTCGATTAGGTTCAAAATATACCCTTTGTATTTTATTCTAATCGCCTGGGCTTTAATGGTGATGCCCCGTTCGCGTTCTAAGTCCATGGTGTCTAAAACTTGTGCTTTCATGTTCTTTTTGGAGATCGTATGAGTAAATTCCAATATCCGGTCGGCCAGGGTTGATTTACCGTGGTCAATGTGAGCGATGATCGAGAAGTTTCTGTTTTTATCGGACATAAAATCATTCTAGCATATGTCTGTTGACTTTAAAATTGTCAGGTAGGATAATAAACTCAATGAGGAAGTTTTTTTCCCTTGTCTGTATGTTGTTGTTTTTTTCCCCGACAGTTTTTGCCATTGCTGATATTGGGGAGATCGGGGTAGGGGCCCGTTCGCTGGGGGTAGGAAATGCCACCACGACAGGACTAGATGATGCTTCGTCAATTTTTACCAACCCGGCTGCCTTGGCTCTTAACTCAGATTTGAATATATTAAGCATGAACGGCTCTTTGTTGACCGATGTCAACTACTTGGTTGTAGGTTTATCCAATACTGCGCCGATCGGTCGAGTTGGGGTCGGCTATATTAATGCCTCTTTGGGGGCGATCCCTATCACTCGGTTAACCGGAACAGGGTCAACAGCTGCAGTGGAGCAAAGTGGGACAACAAATTACAGCTCAAGCATTTTGATGTTGTCCTATGGTTCGCAGCTTAGCCGTTTTCTGCGTGGCAAGGCAGATAATATCTCTTTTGGTCTCCGCTTAAAATATTTTCTCCAAGGGTTTAATGAAGGTGGAACCAGTATGATCGATGCCAATGGGGTGGGGATGGATGCCGATTTAGGGTTGTTGTGGCAGGTCAATGATTGGTCGCGATTGGGGCTTAATCTTGTAAACTTTTTACCCGAACGTTATGGGGGGCGTTTTATCTGGACTTTACGCAATGTTACAGAATCGATCCCCTTTAGCTGGAAGTTGGGGGCAAGTTTTGACATCTTAGGAAAGTATGCCTTGAAGGCCAGCCCTCAGCATTTACGATTAATGTTTGATTATGAAAAACAGGGGGAGAATGGTCGACCGGCTGTTATTCATGCCGGGGTCGAGTATTGGCCGACAACCATTTTAGCTTTGCGTGCCGGTTTAGACCAGAAACCAAAGGCGAGTGAGGCTGGGATCGGGGTTGATAATAACCTGACTGCCGGTATCGGCTTGAGATATTTTGGTTTTACTTTTGATTATGCCTTTCATCAATTCGGTGAATTGACCGAGAATACCACCCATTTCTTTTCTATCGGTTACCGTGGGGTAGCAGATGATGATTCTCCTTATGGACAGAATGGCCGGTCGGGGATTTTGCCGTTGGCCGAAGTTGTTCCCAAACCGATCCTCTCCTCTTTTACCGATCTGCCCGAAGATTATTGGGCCAAGCGGCCGATTGAGTACATGGCGAGCTTGGGAATAATGGGGGGCTATACCGATAAAACTTTCCGCCCGGAAAATGCGATCAGCCGGGGAGAGTTGGCCGCCATCATGGTCAAAGCCAAAGATTTTAAACTCGACCGTGATGCAAAATCAAATTTCAAAGATGTTGCCGGCTGGCAGGCTCCTTATGTTGATAAAGCGGTGGAGCGAAATTATATCAAAGGGGTTTCCGAGACCGAATTTCAGCCGAACAGGGGGATTACAAGAGCTGAAGCAGCGGTTGTTTTTGCCCGCTATGCCGGACTGTATGTGAAACCGGAGGTCTCCAGCAAGGTTTTTCCGGATGTTTCGATCAAACACTGGGCTGCTCCTTCAATTTCTGCCTGCAAGATTGCCGGATTTTATGAATACCTAAGCGATAAATATTTTGGCCCGAACGAACCGTTGACCAGGGCTGAAGTCTCCGAGGTTATGTCTAAGGTGCCGGTCGTCAAGGAAAAAATTATTAAGTATATTTCCGGAGAACGTTAATCTTGGCTTGTATCTTCTGCAAAATAATCAACAAAGAGATTCCCGCCGATCTAGTCTATGAAGACGAAGAAGTTTTGGCCTTTAACGATATTGCCCCGCAAGCGCCGGTTCATATTTTAGTGATTCCAAAAAATCATGTTGCCGGGGTTGCCAGCGTTGCCGATGTTGCCGGAGTTGCAAAACTTTTTTCCGTAATGCAGAAACTGGCTATAGAAAAAGGGATTGAAGCTTCCGGCTATCGGATTGTTGTTAATCAGGGGAAAGAGGGCGGGCAAGCGGTTGATCATCTTCATTTTCACCTTTTGGGTGGAAGGCAAATGCAATGGCCGCCCGGATAGTCGTCGCTACGGGTAATAAGCATAAATTAAAAGAGATTGGTAGAATCCTCTCGTTACCCGTTACAGGTTACCCGTTACGTGTTATAGAGAATGGCCGTACATTCGAAGCCAATGCCATCAAAAAAGCTAAAGCCGTTGCAAAAAAATGCCCCGATGCTATTGTGATTGCCGACGATTCGGGCTTAATGGTTGAGGCCTTAAATGGAAAACCGGGAATCAAGTCGGCACGATTTGCTACTCCTCCTACTCCTGAAAATTTGTGCCAAAAACTTTTACGTGTTCTAAATAATAAAACATCGCGCCAAGCAAAATTCGTTTGTGTGATTGCTATTGTCTATCCTTCCGGCAAGGTTAAAACAGTCAAAGGCTTATGTCTTGGTAAAATTATTGAAGAGATGAGAGGTAAGAGTGGGTTTGGTTACGATCCGGTTTTTGTTCCACGCGGATACAAGAAAACTTTTGCCGAGATGAAATCTGCCACAAAAAATCGCTTGAGCCATCGGGGGCGGGCGTTGAGGAAGCTTAAAATTTAGTTTGCGCCTGACAGGAGTCGAACCTGTTACCTACTGCTTCGAAGGCAGTCGCTCTATCCAGATGAGCTACAGGCGCATTGTTTGCATTATACTACATTATAATAATTTGACAAAAATATGTATATCTGTTATAAAATTTAAATTGATTCAAAAAAAGTTGGGAGGAATTTCAATTGACACATAAAAAGTATGTAAAGTTTCCGGGGAAGATACTGATTATCGGTTGCGGCTCGGTTTCTCAATGTGCCATCCCTCTTGTTATTCGTCACATAGATGTCGAGCCAAAAAATGTGACAATCATGGATTTTGTAGATAACAGCCATCGGGTAAAAGATTCCTTGGCCCAAGGAGTTAAATATGTTAGCGACCGTGTTACCAAAGAAAATTATCAGGAGCTGTTGAAGAAATATGTTGGGAAGGGAGATCTGATCATTGATCTGGCCTGGAATATCGAATGTCTGTCGATGGTTCGTTGGTGCCGAGATAATGATGTCCTTTATTGCAACACTTCGGTTGAAGAATGGGATCCTTACAAAGATGTCGAAAGGAACGATCCGACCAGATACACTTTATATTCCCGGCACATGGATATCCGAAAAAAACTGGCCGAATGGGACGAAGAGAATGCGACTACAACAGTGGTTGACCATGGGGCCAATCCGGGGCTTGTTTCTCATTTTACTAAAAAAGCTTTGTTGGAGATCAGCCAAAAAATTGTGGCCGAAAAACCGAAAGATGCGCGAGTCCCTGAATTGAAAAAACATATTGCAGAAAAGAATTTTGCCAAGCTGGCGCAATTGACCGGAACCAAGGTGATCCATGTTTCCGAACGTGATACGCAGATAACCGACAAGCCAAAACAGGTCAACGAGTTTGTTAATACCTGGAGTATCGAAGGGTTTTATGAAGAGGGGGTGGCCCCGGCCGAGTTAGGGTGGGGGACGCATGAGCGTTACGTTCCTAATGCCGCCTTTTTCCATAAGTCCGGTCCGCAAAATCAAATCTGTCTAAGTTCGATTGGGATGCGGACCTGGGTCCGCTCGTGGGTCCCTTGCGGCGAAATTACCGGAATGGTCATCCGCCATGGAGAAGCCTATTCTATTTCCGATCGCTTAACTGTTTGGGATGGGGATAAAGCTGTTTATCGGCCAACAGTCCATTACGCCTATTGTCCTTCCGATGTGGCGATTAATTCTTTGCACGAACTGGAGATGCGCCAGTTCCATATCCAGGAAAAACAGCGGATTATGGCCGATGAGATCATCGACGGGCAAGACCAGCTCGGTGTTCTTTTGATGGGACATGATTTCCAGGCCTGGTGGTGTGGCAGTTTGTTGAGTATTCATGACGCCAGGAAACTTGTCTCCGGCCAGCAGGCGACAACCATGCAGGTGGCGATCTCGGTGGTGGCTTGCGCGATCTGGATGATCAAGAATCCAAAGCGTGGTTTCTTATTACCGGACGATATCGACCATGAATTAATCCTGGAGATCTGCGACAAATATATCACTCCGGTCTTTTCACAGGCGGTCGATTGGACACCACTTAAGAACATGAATATTAAATATACTAAATTCGATATGAACCGGCCGGCCGATGAAGATGTCTGGCAGTTCACGACTTTTTTGATCGATCCCCGGATGCGGGCGAATGCAAAAAAAATCGCTTAAATGTCATTAGAAAAAGATATTCGCAGGCTGGTCAAAAAACACGGTTCTCCGTTGATGATTATTAATCGGGGGGCACTTCGTGAGCAATTCGAACGATTTCGGCGTCATCTAAGTAATGTAACTCCCTATTATGCGATCAAAGCTAATCCTCATCCAGAAATTATTAAGACTTTTGTCAGATTAGGAGCCAGTTTTGATGTGGCCAGCGCTAACGAGATGGATATGGTATTGAAATTAGGTGCTTTACCAGAAAAAGTTATACTTGCTAATACAATTAAGTCGGCGGCCGACCTGAAAAGGGCGAATAAGGCCAAAGTTAAGCTGATGACTTTTGACAATGAGGCCGAAATATATAAGATTGCCAAATATGTGCCGGGGGCGAGGGTTTTGGTCCGGATAAAAGTGGAAAATATTGGCAGTACAGTTGAGCTGTCGTTAAAGTTTGGGGCCGATCCCGATCAGGCGATCTTTCTGCTGGGTAAAGCCAAACAATTGGGGCTCAAACCGGTTGGGGTTGCTTTTCATGTCGGCTCGCAATGTGTCAATGTGGAAAATTATCTCAAAGCGCTCGATATTACCGCCAGCATTTTTCATCGCTGCGAAGAATTAGGTTTGGAGCTGACAATGGTTGATATTGGCGGCGGTTTTCCGATTAAACATTTTGACCGGGACGGGCATATTACTTTGAAGGATATTGCTGTCCCTCTTCGTAAAAAGATGCGCCGCTTATTTAAGAAGGGGACCAAATTTATTGCCGAACCGGGAAGGTATTTTGCCGGGCCATCGGGGATGCTGATCACTCAGGTTATCGGGCGAACTTTTCGCAATAACCGCAATTATTATTATTTGAATGACGGAGTTTATGCCGATTTTTCCGGAACGGTTTTTGATCATTGTCGGTATGAATATAAGACTTTGCGCCGCGGCCAAAAGTTCTTGAGTACGCTGGCCGGGCCGACCTGCGATTCTTTTGACACAATTTCTTTAAATGAGGACTTGCCGGAGCTGGAAGTCGGGAATATAATTTATGTCAAGAATATCGGCGCTTACTCCTGTGCTTCTGCAGTGCCGAATTTTAACGGATTTCAGCCGGCTCAAATCGTAATCCAGTGAGGTGATCTGTTGTGATTAAAAAGAAAGCAAAACCCAAGAAGGCTAATAGGACTGTTAAGGCTAAGAAGGCGAAGAAGGGGCAAAAGGCTAAAAAGGTTGTCAAGGTGAAAGGGCCAAAGATCATTGGTAAGATAGATCACTTCTTTGGAAAAATAAATGTTGCCGCGCTCAGGTTGAAATCCCCGCTTAAGGTCGGTGATTACATCCATATTAAGGGAGCGACGACCGATTTTGTGCAACGGGTCGATTCGATGCAGATCAATCATCACGATGTGGAAAAAGCTCCCAAGGGGAAAGATGTTGGCTTTAGGGTTCGTTCTCGGGTGCGCATGGGAGATTCTATCTATGTTGCGTCTCAAGATGAGATCAGGATGTCCCGGCCGCAACAGCTGCCGACTTTTCCGGTGATGACTTCTTATCGGCCGGAGAAACTGGCGGTCAGACTGCAGGCTCGGCCTCAACCGATGGCTAAGCCGACTCCACCGCCTCCGCAGAAAAAATCAGGATACAGCGAGATAAAATTCTTAGGATTCTAGAGCGAAGGAGGATGGGGCGGTCTACGGGAATCGAACCCGTAATAACAGAATCACAATCTGCTGTGTTGCCACTACACCAAGACCGCCATGTTGAACACAATAATACCAAAGATGTATAATTTCAGCAAATGAATAAAATTCCCCGTGAGTTTCATATTTGCCTTTTTTTCATTCTCTTGCTTTTAGTCGGTTGCGGGGTCAATCAAACTACACAACCAGGTGTTGATCTGCAAATCGCTAGTTTTACGGCTGATAAGAATGAAATGATAGCGGAAATTGTTAATAATGGGATAGCACCGGCCGGATCTTTTACGATGGAATTTTCTCAGGACGAAATCTATATAGAAAATACGGTCAAAAGATATTGCACTGTGGAAAGCCTGGCCGTAGGGGCGACTGTAACGATCGTGCAGATAAATGATTTAATCTCAGCCGAGGGTCAGGGACAACATTATGCCCGGATTAGTGTCGATTATGATGACCGGTTAGCCGAGAGTGATGAAACGAACAATCAAGAAACGCTCGAGTTTTATACCGGAGAAAATCTAGCCGGATATACTTTGATGATGTCGCTTCTTACGGGCTGGCAAAGTGAAATACGAACTCAGTTGAGTAATGATTATGGCTTTGCCTGTACAGGCTCAGTCTATCTCCGTTTTCAGGATGAGATTTCCGGTGATATGGCGGGTTATATGGCGACCCCTCATCTTTTTGGTAGCATTGAGTCGACCCCTGTTATTACTGTTGATTTAACAAAGGCTCAGCAAGGATATTCTACTTACGAAAGCGAAGGAGTTATTTATCAATCGATTACCTCCAAAGAAGTAATATTTCATGAATATACTCATGCTTATCATTGGCATCAGGTTAATGACAACAATGGGCAGTGGCCGCCAGCTTGGTTTAGGGAGGGATTTGCGGTCTATGTAACAGGCAATGGCGAGCGGACGCTTAAACGTCTGATCAGCAGAAGCAAAGCCAGTGGGGAAGCGGAGGCTGAAACTGTGGCCAGGATCTTAGATGGCTTTGAAGATTTAAGCCATGATGCTTATGATTATGGTGAGGATTATTTAGCCCTGGCTTATATTGTGGCTAACTTTGGCTTTGAAGCCTTAAAGAATATTGTTGAAGATAACGCTACGGGGAGTAGTATCGAGTCGGCGGTAGTGAATAATTTGGCCGGCATAGACAATTTTGCCGATTTTGAAAACGTGGTTTATCTTTACGGCCGCAGTTCTATCGAAACCTATTATCCGCTGGTCAATTAGTCCCTGAACATATCGTCGATTTGGTCTCGAAGTCCCATTATCTCCAGCTTCTTTTTGCGCTTGTAGAAATAGGCGATCACAGCTGCAATAATCACGATTAAGTATATATATTCCATAATTAAAAGAAAATGCGCCATGAAGGACTTGAACCTTCAACCACCTGATTAAGAGTTAGCTAGATTCCCCTCATGACATGGCACTTTACGAACGAAATGATACCATACAGAACCACTCAGAACCACACAAAACCACTGGAGACGACTGAGAGTGTTAGCAAAAGTGTTAGCAGATTTAATGACGGGCTATGTATTCCTTCATCATAATTTAAGTGCATGTTATTGAGCTAAAAGCATTGATATTGTAGTTTGTAGAACGTATAATCATTGCGTGAGACATATTACAAAAACACTGATTCTAGGTGTAATGCTTATTAGCTTGCTAGGTTGTTCTGCAACAGTAAATACGGGGGATGTAAATGTTGGGGATGAGGCAGATGCGACAACCACAACTACAACCACAACTACAACCACAACCTCTAGCACAACCACAACCTCTACCACTACGACGACAGTGGATTCTACAGCCCCTGCTTCTCCATCTGGACTATCTTGTGCTATTGGAGATGCGAATGTTACTTTGGGATGGAATTCAAACATTGAGAGTGATTTAGTTGGATATGATGCCTATCGAAGCACAAATAGCGCAACTGGGTTTGCTAAGATTAATTCTTCTTATATCACGCAAGCCAGCTACTCTGACACTGGCCTTACGAATGCCACAACATATTACTATAAAATTACTGCTACAGATATTTCCAGTAATGAAAGTAGCTTTTCAGCGACAGTAACTGCAACGCCGGATGCCAGCGCACCTGCTGTTGCTCCAAGCGACATTTCCGATTTTCAAGCCGTGGCTGGGAATGGACAGATCACTCTTAGCTGGGTTAATCCTTCAGATGTAAACTTTGAAGGGGTAAAGATATTAATGAATACATCTGGATATCCCGCCTCGGCGACAGACGGAACGATGATCTATAATGGCACAGGCACCACAACAACCGAAACAGGACTAACTAATGGAATCACTTCTTATTACAAGGCATTTACTTACGATAGCACTCCAATTTATTCATCAGGAGTAACGGCTGAGGCCACTCCTTACGCCATAACTGCTGGGATTATTATAGGCAACAATAACGCCTTTTTTGATTATATCGATGGCAGCGCATATCTCCTTGCTCAGGATGGACAATATCTAGGTATAATTTCATCGAACAGTTCTGCGACAAATTCTATTATGAATATATATGGTTTGTACGGCAGTGCATATTCATCAACAAGCATTTTTAATGCATATAGTAGCTACGGCAGTACTTACGCTCTTTACAGTGCAACAAATCCATATACCTATTCACCTCCTTATATAGTCTTGAGCACGGTAGATGGGAATATCCCGATTGCTTATTTAACAAAAAATAGTTATTTACTATATGCAATAGATCCTTCTCTTCTTATAGCCTATTACAATACAAAATAAGCCGTGAGCCTTATAGTCTTTTAAGATAATTACGTCACCTCTGTCGTAATCCCGATACCGTAAATCTCCCAGTAGATTAAATTGGCGATACGGTTTTCGCTAAGAATATGTTCAATATCGATCATTTCTATCGTTTCTGGTAAGCGTAAATTTCTCTCAAAACATCCATACACTCATTGCAGCAATGTGATTGCCAGCACACTTGATAGGTATGTATTATCTGATATGATAAACATGAGGATGTGACGACAAAGAAAATGGGAAGATCAAAAGGTTTAACCAGAAAACAGAAGATGTTTGCTGATTATATTTATAGAAACTACAATGTCCTATTTGACATTGACTTCGGAAAGATATTTGGTGGGGGGATTATTTCAAAGGCTGGAAGAAAAGCAGGATATAAACACAGGCAAACAGCATGGAAATTAATCAGCAACCCTAAAATATTAACATATATTGAAGAAAAGCTTAGAAGCCAGAAAAAGAAGAAACTGCCTAAACTTATTAAGTCAGGGAAAAAACTGCAAAGTTGCCTTGAAGAAATTGAAAGAACAAAAGAAGCAAATGAGGCAAATGAGAGTAAGCCATTAAAGTCAAATTTCCCCATCTCTATTGAAATGCTGCAACGTCTGAGAAGACATTAGTTATTTCCTGTCTTAATCAGTTTTATTAAGTAATATTGGCTGACATTCTTTCCAACCTTACCAGAATATAGATGAACAAGTAGTAAAGGATGGTGAGAAAGTTTGGACAATGTAAGAATAGATGAAATAGACATCCTGCCTTTGGCACCAAAGAAGGGCCGAATCGCCTCTGTATCTTTTGTCTTAAACAGCATGTTTAAAATAACAAATGTCTCCATTTACACACGGCCAAATGGCGATTTCAGGCTTGTTTACCCCACCAAGATGCTTCCAAATGGGCAAGAGGAAGCCTGCTTCAAGCCGATAACAAGAGAAGCAGCTGCAGCATTGAATGAGGCATTAATAGGAGCCTTCAAGCTTTTTGTTATGGATAAGGCTATCGAGGACGATTTCAGAGAAAACAGTTAATAAGGATGTGATGAAAAAGTGGTTGAAGATGACAGATATTTTCGATTAAAAAGAGGAGTGCCAAGGGATGCTGATTTAAAGAAAATAAGTCCTGAAGGGGGCTATCTGCTTTTGGTATTGTTAAACAGGGCTTTTTATGACTTGGGGACTTGTGCTTTTAGTTTTCAGGAAGCAGCTAGTTTACTGGAATGTAGCAGAAAGAAAGCTACCGGTGAGCTTGAGGAGCTGAGAGAAAACGGCTATATAGAGTATCAGCCTGCGCAAGGTAAGCACCGATTTGAAGTAAAGTTAAACTTCTACTACTCAGTTGATCCCAAAAAAGAACAAGTTAAAACAAACAAAGAACAAGTTGTGGAACAAGCTAAGTCAAGCACAAATACAACACAAGCATCTTCTCAAAAGGACAAGTCAGAGAACAAGTCCGGAAGGTCAAATACAATGCAATACAATGCAATGGAATGCAATGAAATACAACGCAATGAGGATTTGTCCTTTTTTCATACCTTAGTGCCTAAGAGCTATTTAGATGAATACGGTTACGAGAATGTCTGTAGAAAAATAGCTTTGCTGACCTTCCAATATAAAGACAAGTCACCCGATAATCCCCTAGGAGTATTAAAAAACGCCTTAAAGGAGAACTACGCGCCTTCGGATAAGTTCTTAAAGAAGGAAAAAGAAGATCAATATGGGAGTGCAACACCGTTGCGTTCAAATACGGGACTCAGCCAACCATTCGCTGCTAACAGCGCATTAACAGGAGGAACGACTAATGACTAAATTTGAAAAGGGGGAATCAGGTAATCCCGAAGGACGACCAAGGGGGACGGGAATTAAACCCCTGCTACAGGCTATTAGAAATGTTGAAGCAAGAAAACAAATCAATTATTGGGAAACAGTGGTTGAACAGTCCCTCAATAACCCCTCATTGATGATCGCTATACTGAAGAAGATGGTTCCTGATTATATATATCAGGATAATGATGATTCAGGGATTTTTAAGGTTCTTATAGGAAACGGTAAATGATGAGCGAAATAATGACTAAGGAACAAGTTGCCGAGTTGTTGAAGGTAAAGCCTAGAACTATTAGCCATCTTACAGCTACAAAACAATTGCCCTTTATTAAGGGCTTAGGGCGTGAGTATCGCTATTTAAGGGGTTCAATAATGGAGTGGCTTAGATCAAGGGAAAGCAAGCCCGAAAATGGCTATATCGAACCATGATGTTAGCAAAAGTGTTAGCAAAAAGGGTAAACAGGCCTATATCGAGAGGATGTCCAGTTGATTACGAATCAGTTAGGGGCTATTTTATGAGGTCATCAACCTTGCATTTCAAAGCCTTGGCTAGCTTATTAAGTGTGGATACTTTGGGCTCATTTATTTCTTTCGTGAAAACAATTTTTTCTAATGTTCTGTATGGAACTGCAGCTTTCTCCGAAAGCTCTTTGAAGGACTTATTCCCTTTTAATCGTTTTATGTTCTTCGCAATTTTATCAATTAATGCCATTGAGCATATTATAGGCGAACCGAAATCTGTTGCATACACCCACGCAGGGGGGTACAATAAACAATATGGCTAGTATATTAAAACGAAAAGGGAAAAAGGGTGTCGTTTACTATATCGTTTACCGTTTTAATGGAAGGCAGAAGTGGAAATCTGTTGGTAAAAGCTACTCAGTAGCCAAGCTAAGGTTAAAAGAGCTTGAGTATAAGTTAGAGATTGGTCAAGCAGAAGACATCATTAGGCAAGATAAGCCAATACCCATTTCACAATTTGCCAAAGAACGATATCTTCCGTGGATGGAAACACGCCGAGCCCCAAAAACATATCAATATGCAAAGAATTCTTGCAAACGGCTTTTAGAGTTCTTTAAAGATACTCCTCTCTCTCGGATAGAGCCTAAAATGATCGAGGACTATATTAAGCACCGTAAAGACCATGTAAAACCCAGAACAGTAAACCTTGAGCTAACATGCTTGCAGCACATGTTTAAGCGAGCCATTGAAGAAAAATATTATTTTAAGAATAACCCTGTGAGAAGGGTGGAGAAACTAAAAGTGCCTAAGAGACATCCCAGATTTTTAAGTCCGGAGGAAATGCAAAGGTTCTGGGGCGTTGCTTCTCCTTGGGTCAGGATATTTATTGTGGTTGCTGCCCATAGTGGCATGAGGGCAGGGGAGATATCTAATTTTAAGTGGGCTGATATTGATTGGCAAAGGAATATAATCAAAATCAAGATAACAAAGACAGACAGAGAGCGAGAAATTCCTATGGATGTAGTGTTGGCAAGAGCCCTGGTTTGGTTCAAGAAAAACTATATCGACTTCAGAAGAATGCTTGTTATGTCACGAAACTCAGTTCAAATGGAGTATGTGTTTTGTGATTTGAATGGGCGGTCAATAAAAAGTTTCCATCAGGCATTTAATAGGGCTAAGGCTAAGGCAGGGCTATCTGATATCACTATTCACACTTTAAGGCATACATACGCCTCACACTTAGCTAATAAGGGGATTCCATTGCTGACTATAAGGGACTTGCTAGGACATACAGATATTAAGACGACCACTATTTACTCTCATTTGGGGAAAGAGCATTTGCAAGAAGCGGTTAAGCAGATTGATTATGGGTTGAATGTTGGTCGTTTATTAATCGGATGTTAGCAGATTGTTAGCAAATCCAATTTTCGACTTCATGTGGATAACTGAGCAGGCTTAATATTCCCTATCAGCTCTACAAAAAAGAAAATGCGCCATGAAGGACTTGAACCTTCAACCACCTGATTAAGAGTCAGATGCTCTACCAATTGAGCTAATGGCGCATATTTTTCTGGAGCGGGAGAAGGGACTCGAACCCTCGACATCCACCTTGGAAGGGTGGCGCTCTACCAACTGAGCTACTCCCGCCTTCGGCGGGCAAGCCCGCCAGAAACCTTATTTTTTGATTGCCCAGGAGAGGAGTTGAACCTCCACGGTTTTACCCGCTAGATCCTAAGTCTAGTGCGTCTGCCAGTTCCGCCACCTGGGCACAATCATTCACGCGCCAGACAGGACTTGAACCTGTGGCCTACAGATTAGAAATCTGTTGCTCTATCCAACTGAGCTACTGGCGCAAGAATGTTTATTATAATGCTTTTTCGGTTGCATTGTAAAGACGAGAGTGTATAATAATAAAACGATAAAAAGTAGAGGAGAAATGTTGAAGAAGTTTTTTCTGTTATTGCCGCTTTTAGTTTTTTTGCTAACCTCTCTGTCTGTGGCGGAGGAAAGTGATCCCCACTCAATTCTCGAAAAACAATTAATCGGCATGTCATTCGCTGGATATTTGACTAATGCGGGGTATTCACAGAATGGCTCCGCTATCGCTGTTGATCCTGGTAATAGGTTGGGAGCGGGGGTTGTTTATCGTTTTAAGGATCCGTTGCTCTGGGGCGCTTTAAGATGGGTGGCAGAAGTGGGGTATCGAACTTCTTTAACCGATATGAACTATAGTAATCTTGGAATTGCGACAACCGTTAAGCATTCGTCGATTTATTTAAATAACTTACGACCGATTAACGACTGGTTTTTTTGGGGATTTGGTGTTAACATTTCAACGATGAGTTTTTCTTGGTTGGCCAGCAGTAGTACCGATAAATCTCTACCGGGATATCAGTTGTTTTTAGGCTGGGCAAAGGATAATTTGCATGTTCGCCTTGAATATTTTATTGAGAAAGGGGCGGCTACCGGGATAAATGACTCAATGTCCGGATTGCTTCTGACGACCAGTGTTAAATTGTTTTAGGAGG
>JBDRIF010000136.1:0-3670 GCA_043816125.1 bacterium | reverse complement strand
TATCCGACTCCCCAAGAAAGCGAAACGTTTGCCAAAAGCTTTGAGCATCAGCGAAACAATAAAACTCATTGCTGCCCCCAAAGAGACCGATCCTCTCTCTCTTAGAAATACAGCTCTGTTAGAACTTCTCTATGCCAGTGGTCTGCGTGCCTCTGAAGTGGTCGGCATAAACATTAATGATATTAATCTGGAGGTCTCTTTTGTCCGTTGTTTGGGGAAAGGATCCAAAGAACGAATCGTGCCGATCAATAAGTTGACCTTGACGGCGATTAAGAATTACCTGGATAAAGGGCGGCCAAAGTTGCCTAAGACCAAAGAAGATAAGGCGTTGTTTCTGGATAAAAATGGGGAGCGGTTGTCCAGACAAGGTCTCTGGTTGGCGGTAAAAAAATATGTTAAGATGGCTGGCGTTAAGGGGAGAACTTCTCCTCATACCTTGAGACATTCGTTTGCGACTCATTTGCTGGAGAAGGGGGCCGATTTGAGATCGGTCCAGGAGATGTTGGGGCACGCGGATATCGCGACGACCCAGATCTATACTTCTGTTTCTCGCGAGCGGCTCAAGAAAATGTATAAGAAGGCACATCCGAGAGCATGACAATATTATTTTATATTTTAATAGCCGCGATTCTGTTGTACTCCATAATTTTGCATGAAATAGCGCATGGGAAGGTGGCGGAGATTATGGGGGATGGGACGGCTAGAATGTATGGTCGGTTGACTTTGAATCCTATCCCTCATATCGATCCGTTGGGGACCCTTTTACCGGTCCTTTTGTTAATGAGCGGCTCGCCGATTGTTTTTGGTTGGGCCAAACCGGTGCCGATTAATCCGTACAATTTTCATGATTACAAAAAAGGGATGATTTGGGTCAGTCTCGGTGGCATTCTGACTAATCTTTTTATCGCCTGGGTTTTGGCGACAATTGTTAAGTTTTTACCCAACACCGGCAATGCCTGGTTTTATATTTTGAAAGGGGCTTTGCTCTTTGGGGTCAGAATTAATATTGTTCTGGCTGTATTTAATTTCCTGCCGATCCCGCCGCTTGATGGGTCAAAGTTTTTTAGTATGATCTTGCCTTCAGAATATTCGCAATGGATATCTAAAATGGAACAGTACGGTTTTTTTATTCTAATCTTGGTCCTGATGTTTCCGCCGACGCAGATGATCCTCTGGAGTATAATCAGCTTTATCTATAATTTGATGATGTTTAGTTTTTATTGAGAGCTGGGTTTTTGCGCGGATTGTTGGTATAATTAAGAGTCGGACGGGTGTAGTAAATGCCTGGATGGAGGGGGAAAAATGATAGTTCAAGAAATAATTTTTATGGTTGAAGAAGATCCCGCGGGGGGGTATACCGCCAAGGCCCTTGGCTATCCGATTTTTACTCAGGGAGAAACCATTGAAGAGATAAGGAGCAATATTCCAGAGGCTTTGGATTGCCATTTTGAGGACAAGGAGCATCTTCCTTCGGTTATTAGGCTGCATATTGTGAAAGAAGAAACCCTCGCATATGCCTAAGCTCCCCAGAGATATTTCCGGACGAGAATTGGCACGATTATTGAAGAAGTATGGGTATCAGGTAAGCCGGGAGGTTGGCAGCCATATCAGGCTGGAATCTTCTTTTAGAGGGCAGGACCATAGAATTACCATCCCGGACCATAGCGAAGTAAAGATCGGCACATTGAATAATATATTAAATGAAGTGGCCGCCTATTTAGGCGTTTCCAAGTTTGATCTGGCGAAAAACTTATTTGCTTAAATATCTTGAATCCCTCGAAAAATTCGGCATCAACCTAGGGCTGGATCGTGTTCGGTTATTGTTAGAAAAACTCGGTAATCCCCAAACCAAATTCAAATCCATCCACATTGCCGGTACTAATGGCAAAGGTTCAACCGCTTGCATGATCGCTTCGATTCTTAGAGAAGCTGGTTATAAGGTCGGCCTCTACACCTCACCTCACTTGCTTGATTGGCGGGAGAGGTTCAAGGTTGATGGAAAGGATATTTCTAAAAAAGAATTTGCTGAAGGGGTAAGAAAGATAAAGGGGATATCAAGGAGAATCAAGGGGAATCAGGGAGTGCCGACGGTTTTTGAAGTGACCACGGCATTAGCCTTCTGGTACTTTGCCAAAAAGAAAGTGGATTATGCTGTGGTGGAAGTGGGGCTGGGGGGGAGGTTGGATGCGACCAATGTTATTATTCCTGAAGTCTCCGTGATCACGAACATTGAGCTCGAACATACTGAAATTTTGGGGAAGACCTTAACTAAGATTGCAAAAGAAAAAGCTGCCATTATTAAACCCGGAGTGCCGGTGGTGACAGGGGAGAGGAAACAGGGAACATCAAGGGTAATCAGGGAAGAGGCAAAGAGGAAAGGCTGCAAGCTAACTATTGTTAAGACTAACTTATCCACAAGGGATGGATATCAAAAACTGAACAGGGCTTGCGCGGTTGCCGCAATAAAGGCGGCCAAGATACGAATCACGAACCACGAGATCCGAAGAGGATTGGCAGGTGCCGATTGGCCGGGACGATTGCAAATTGTCTCAAAACGACCATTAGTGATTGTTGACGGTGCACATAATCCAGCCGGAATCAAAGCTCTAGTCTCGACGCTAAAAGCCGAGTACACGAATAAGTTCACGATTGTTTTTGGCTGTCAAAAGACCAAAGCAAGCAAGGCGATGATCAGGTTGCTGAAGCCGATTAATCAGCACCTAATCATAACTCAGTCGTCTCATGACAAGGCGGCCAGCTTTCCTGGTGCTACGAAAAATATTAAACAAGCCTTGAAACAATGGGATCAAAAGTCGCCCCTGTTGATAACCGGGAGTCTCTTTCTGGTTGCGGATGCGTTGCGGATTATGAGCTAACTCTACGAAAAACTGAAATTTCCTCTTTTTCCACCTGATAATAAGATATGGCGATAGCAAGTATTTCAATAAAGGTCAGAGGGAGTTTTAATCTCAAAGCGGTAAGGGAGCATGACGGATCAATGACTGGCGTTGTCAGGATGAGCGGATCGGGCGTTAAAACCAGCAAAACGCAGACCAGGCGTGGAATCGAGAGGGAGAGAGGCCTTTCAACAGATGTTACCGGAATTTGCCTGGCCTTCTCCGTCCCTGTTGTTGGGGAGACTATTCAAACCTTTCCTGATAGCCTGTTTTTTATGGCAATGAAAGGGCCCTGGCAAAATTATATTATGGCAAAGTGCCGGCTGGTTTAGATCTTGCCCTCTATCAGGACAAAATGTACTCACCCACTACCGCTGTAATTGACAGGCGTCAAAGTGCCAATATCGGTTTCGTTAGTATCCCGATAGATGTTATGCGATTGGGGGAGTCTGCTTTAGATCTGATTGCCAGATTGGCCGAAGATGCGCAATCTCTTTTGCCGGAGAAAATAGACGAAATCGAAGAAAGACCTATCGGAGATGACGTAAATGCTCAAAAAACGTTTGGCTCGGTGTTCGGTAATTTCCCATTGGCATTGAAAGTGATGGCGCTTGAACAGGGGAGTTATTTTGCTACTCGATGGGATACAGCAAATACCTTTGTAGATGCTGAAAGAGCTGTGATTCTCGGTGCAAGAATTATTTCCACTCCCATCGGCGGACTACCCCCATGGGCAAAGGATTATGTCAGAAGACATCGCGTGGGGTAGGGTT
>JBDRIF010000135.1:0-6229 GCA_043816125.1 bacterium | reverse complement strand
GGATGCAACAGATCGGACAGACCGTTAATGACCGGGACCGAAGCGTGTTCGGCCAGTTCGATAACTTTAGCATGGTCAAAAGTGCGAATTAAGATCGCATCGGCATAGCGGGACAAAGTTTTGGCCACATCGCCAACCGATTCCCTGCTCCCCAAGCCGACATTTTGCTGATCGAGATTGATCGCCAAACCGCCTAAGTGCCACATCCCAATTTCAAAGGAGACCCGGGTGCGGGTGGAAGGTTTTTCAAAGAGCATCGCCATACTTTTGGCCCAGAGATACTCGTGTTTTTCGCCATTCTTTTGCTTTATTTTCAAGTCCGAAGCCAAGCTTAATATCTCGGCAACTTCAGCAGCCGAAAGGTCGTGAATGGAGATTAAATCCTTATGATTCATAATCAAAAATATAGCATAATAGAGACTTTTGTTCAAATTGAAATTATCCAGAAAAATAGCCGTTAAATATGTATGCTTTGAGTCAAAGTGAAATATGTAGAAATTAACATATCCCACTTATTACGCATATTCCACCTTTTTACTCTTTTTGACTCCTATTTCCCACACAAGTTTTCTCCCTCCAAATACGATATATATAGTGTAAAAGAGCAATATTTGTCAAAGTCAGAAAGTGAAATTTTCGGCCAAAATTGACGATATATATATAGGAGGGAATGATCGTGAATCATCCCGCAAGAACAAAGAGAATAGAAGGGCCTCCACCTGGAACAACGCGTAGGAAACCTCCAGCCGCTCCCGCCGTTGCAAGGGGAACAACAAGTAAGGCATCTGGGGATCCATTTACTTTTCCCTTACTTTACCCGAGAGTGGATTCGCGTCAGGTAGGAATGGAGAGAGCACTTTTTGCTGATTTGCATCCAGAACCAAACATCGGGAGTAGCCCTATCGATAATCAGCAATGGGCACCTACTCTTGGCCCATCACCAACAGAAGCAAATGTTGATAATTTTTCCGGACTACCGCTAATTGAAGGAGGTTATCAACCGGAACAAACAGAACAAACTCCCGGATTAAAAGGACTTAGACCTGGACAAATAATTGGCGGTCAGTATGTACTTGAAGAAAAAGTCGCTGAAACAGAGATGTCACACACCTGGTTTGCCAGAAACCTGAAGTCTAATGGGGTTCCAGGCAGAGTAATCATAAAAATGGTCGATTCAAAAGCTCCAGGCAAACTTAGTGGTTTTGATGAAAAAAAACAACTCCGCCTGGAGGCCACTTTTTCCGCCGATTTGTCTATCAATCCTGATATTGATACCGAAAATTTTACCATAACACCAATCGCCTATGGGAGCGACATTAGGGGACAAGTCGATTGGTATTCAATGAGTATTGCCCAAGGTCAGACTTTAGACCGGGCTATCAGAGGAATCCGAACAGATGGCACCACCCCACCAGGAGCACTTCCTAAAAGGCTTGCTCTGATGGTTGTTAGAGAAATCGCCATAGCAATGCAACAGTATCATGATGGGAGTCACAGCGCTCCACATCTGGATTTAAAACCGATGAATGTCCTTGTTGAGTGGATAACAGAAAATGGAGAGATAAAACCTAAAGTCACGATTATTGACTTCGGCACGGCTGCCATGATGGCTAATGGGCAATTTTACAGAGAAGTTAATGGTGAAAGAGAGGATATTGTCATGGCTAGTCCGAAATACATATCTCCGGAACAAGCCAAATTCAGGAATGCAGATACAGATCACCGCTCTGACATCTATTCACTTGGCTGCATGTTAGTCGAACTTGTTACTGGCAAGGTTCCCTTTGCCGAGTTTTCCAAATCGCCAGCGACTTTATTTAACCTGCACGCCAATGCCGAGGTATCATTAGCGGAAATTGAAAACCCAGGAATAACAAGTATTGCTAAAAGAATGCTAAAAAAAGCTCCATCTGACAGATATCAAAACATGGCTGACATTGCCAGAGATATCGAAACCGTTCTCGCCAATCCCGACGCAGCCATAGCTGCCTAATTCCCCCTGCGTAATCCGAGAAAAATCTTGCCAAAATAGTGAAATTACTTGTTTTTCTTCGCGATATATATTGGGATTAATAATATTAGTGAAGGAGCTCAAGAATGGCTTCTGGCATCACCGGCACACCAACTGGCAGAATAAATATCGGCAAAATTAATTTTTCACAGAACCAAGCCCATCATCCACTATTGCATCGAGCATTGGCAAAATCACCTGTAACACTGGCAGAAAGGAGAGCAGATGCGTTAGCACTTGTTCGATTGGACAGGTTTCCAGAAGCTGAAAGAAGAGACTCAATTATATATTTTGCATTACCAACGGATATCCGCGAAACACTAACAATAATGGATGTCCAAGTAAATACACTCCTTTGTCTGGCCTCATTTATGCGAAAAGATGGACAGGATATTGCATCTGCACTTTTTCCAACTTCAGACAGAACAACATCACGCGACCTTGGGGAATTTTTCAACGTTTCGGAAGAACGCGCAAATGCCCAATGGCATCTCTTTGTTAATCTTTTCGATCATCAGGGAGCACCTATTTCAGAATTCGCTCTTTTCTGCGCTTATGCAAAATTAATTGGTCAATCTCAAGTTAATGCTTTTGAGGCAGCCAACTCCATAACCTTAAGTCCTCAGGAAAACAGTTTTTACGTTTCGGCCTTTGCCCATCGGTTCATTAACATTACTGCAAGCAAACGACCATTAATGAGGGGTTTTCCCATTAGAGCCCTGCACACATGGCGCAAAGAAATGAGCAGCAAAACAAATGGATTACTAATGCAAGTCAGGCCCTCAAGATTCTTGAAGATTGTGCCATCAACCAAAGTTTGTCAACCACGTAAAGCCTTAACAGTAACACTACAAGCGGCTTAGCATAAAAACACCGGCGGCAAATTCCTCTTATGTTCAGAAGAAATCATTCGTTCTTTCACTTTGGCAACTAATTTGGCATCTAAGCCGGAAACATCACCCTTATCTAAAGCGAGAATAATTTCATCTAACTGCTGATAAGTAATGCCCATTTCCTGTTCATCGGTCTGCCCTTCCCACAAACCGGCTGAAGGAGCTTTGGTGATAATTTGTTCCGGCACACCTAATTCTTTTGCCAATTCACAAACTTGTGATTTTAACAGATTCCCCAAAGGCAACAAATCTACGCCCCCATCACCATACTTGGTAAAATAACCCATGACCGCTTCGGAGCGGTTCCCTGTCCCGACCACCAGATAATTATTCTTGTTAGCGTGATAGTAGAGCGAGATCATTCTAAGCCTCGGTTTCAGATTGGCGATTGCCAAATTACTTTCCTTCCCATCATAGGGCTTCCCTTCGACTTGAGCGTAAACTTCATTCAGAACAGGACAAAGATCAACCAATGTCGTTTTAATCTTGAACTTATCCGCGAGATCCCGCGCGTCTTTTAGATCCTGTTCAATCGAATAACACGGCATAAAGATGCCCAAAGCGTCATGAGGGAAAGCTTGCTTACATAAGGCGCCGACAACAGCGGAATCAATACCACCTGACAAACCAAAAACACAGCCTTTGGCCCCCGCGGACTTAACCTGACCTTGTAGCCATTTAATTATTTTATTCTTCATTCTTTTCCTCCTCTTTATTCTTTCGCTCTTTTACCACCTGATCAAAGATCGGTTGAAAATCACCAAAAGCTTTTAGCAAAACGATAAAGTTTGGCTTTAATTCTGTCGCGGTTTGAAAAATGCCATCAGCGTTTTGCTTTGATAGTGCGGCGGCAAAGGCAGCCAGCAGCCTCTGCTCTTCTCTGACCCGCTTCTTAATAGCGGCCACTTTCTCTTCATCAAAACCAAAGACTTCATTTGGCAATTCGGCATTTTCGGCAGCCAAAAGGCTCGACTGAGCGGCACGAAATAATTCCCGCAGTTTATTTCGATCGCGATCGGTCAATTCGTCCTTCCCTCGCAAATATATCACAATCTGATCCATCGATTCATGAAAGAGAGTTAAATTATCAAGAAAATATGGCCACCCATGACGCTGACGAATCTTAGCCAAGACTTGTCTAATTTTTTGCAGTTGTTGATACATCCCGATTAGGTCCCCCTCAACAAAAAACTGCTGACTCAAGAGAACCGAGCTATCCAGATCAAGAAAATCGGCAGACCATTCTTTATCCTTAATATCCAATCCGTAGGTTAATTGTAGTTTGGAATACTTTTGATCAAACTTTTTCCATTGCTTAACAAACCGATCCATCGCCAGCTCGGTCTCTCGCCCCTTCTGCAAGTTGCTAAAGACCAAAACAGGAATATAGAAGCTGTCGAGCCGCCCCATAGACTGCAGAATCTCTTTTTCTATCGGCTCTTTTGCACAGCCGAGCAGGGATAATACAAGCAACAGTATTATTAACGCGCGCATAGAAGCATTATACTACATTGTGCTAAAATAGAAAAAATGGTCAAGAAACAACAATGTATATGGCAACCATTTACTCAGATGAAAGAGTGGGAAAATGACGACCACTTAACGATCGAACGGGGGCAAGGGTCGTATCTCATCGACACAATAGGGAATAAGTATCTGGACGGCGTCTCCTCACTTTGGGTTAATGTCCACGGCCACAATCATCCAACCCTAAATCGAGCGATCAAAAAACAGCTCGACAAAATTGCCCATTCTACCCTGCTCGGACTTGCCAACAAGCCGGCAGTTGAACTTGCAAAACAACTAGTCAAAATCGCGCCAAATGGACTAACAAAAGTTTTTTATTCTGACAATGGTTCAACCGCGGTTGAAATCGCCCTCAAGATCGCTTTTCAATATCAACAGCTAATCGGCAAAACAAAGAGAACAAAATTCATAACGATCAAAAATGCTTATCATGGCGATACGATTGGCGCTGTTTCCGTGGGCGGGATCGATGTATTTCATGAGAGGTTTGGGCCGCTGCTATTCAAAGCCATTCAAGTAAAAACTGATCTTAAAGAAGTTGAAAAAGCGATGAAAAAGCATCATCAAGAAGTGGCAGCAATGATTATTGAGCCGATGATTCAGGGCGCTGCTGGCATGCTCCTGCAGCCAAAAGGATTTGTTAATGGGATCAGAGAACTTTGCACTAAATACAATATCCTGATGATTGTTGACGAAGTAGCCACCGGTTTTGGCCGGACTGGCAGGATGTTTGCCTGCGAACACGACAAGGTAACACCAGATATCATGTGTATTGCCAAAGGGATTACCGGCGGTTATCTCCCTCTAGCGGCAACGTTGACTACCGATAAGCTCTACAAAGCCTTTCTGGGTGAAGGGAACGCCTTTCTACACGGGCATACTTATACCGGCAACCCGGTCGGCTGTGCTGCTGCCTTAGCCAATTTGGAAATATTTAAACAAGAAAAAACATTAATTAATCTCCAACCAAAGATTAAACTCCTGGCAAAACTGTTAGAGAGGTTTTATAGTTTTCGGGTGGTTCACGACATCAGACAATTGGGTTTTATGGTAGGGATAGAATTGAAAGGGACCGGTTATGGGGATCAGATCGGTCATCAGGTAATTATGGAAGCGAGAAAACGAGGAGCGATTCTGCGCCCACTTGGCAATGTCATTGTTCTAATGCCACCGCTGAGTATTAGTCAACAAGAGTTAAAAAGATTAGTTAAGATTACCTATGAATCGATTAAAACAAATCAGCATTCTTGAGTTGAGGCGCAATCTTGTCTTTATCAGAAACATTAACCTGCCCACCGACAGCGTCTAGCGGCCAATCGATTTCGATATCAGGATCGTTCCATAAAACCGCCCTCTCATCATGCGGGCTATAGAGACCGGTACATTTATAAGCGACAAAGGTATTGTCCTCCAGAGAGAGAAACCCGTGAGCAAAGCCGGGAGGGAGATAAAGCATTTTTTTGTTCTCTTCTGATAATTCCAGACCAAACCACTGGCCAAATGTTTTAGACCCTTTTCTGACATCAACCCCGACATCAAAGATCTTCCCCTGAATGCAACTGACAAGTTTCCCCATCGGATTCGGTTTTTTCTGATAATGAAGTCCGCGAACGACCCCTTTGGCCGATTTGCTCAAATTATCCTGGATAAAAGGTTCCGGAAATCCTTCCTTATCAAAGTTTCCTTTGTTGTAAGATTCCATAAAAAAGCCGCGCTCATCGGCAAAGGCTTTTGATTCAACAATCAGAATATCAGGAATATTTGGTGCTTGGGAAAACTTAAAAATACCCATGAAAAA
>JBDRIF010000134.1:0-7251 GCA_043816125.1 bacterium | reverse complement strand
AGGGCCATCGGCAGGTCGGCGGCTTTGATTGTCTGCATTGCCGCTTGGAGGTCGTCGATCTTTTTGGCGGAGACGCGGATTTGTTCACCCTGAATTTGCGTTTGAACTTTCAGGCCGGAAGCTTTGATCAGTTTAGTTATCTCTTTGGCCTTATCCTGAGCCAAGCCTTTTTTAATGGTGACGATTTGTTTTACTGTCCCGCCTAGCGATTCCTCAACCTTGCCGTATTCAAAAAACTTTAAAGAGACCTGGCGTTTGATGATCTTGCTTTGCAGAATATCAATGACACTTTTGAGCTTGTATTCGTCATCGGAGACGAGCTTGATGTTCCCCTCTTCTTTTTCGATCTTGCTGACACTCCCCTTGAAGTCGAAGCGGTTGACGATCTCTTTCATCGCCATCGAGATCGCGTTATCGATCTCCTGCATGTTCGGTTCGCTGACTATATCGAATGAATGGTCTTTAGCCATGTATTTATTATACTACAGCGAGCGGATTTTTGGCCGCATAATTAAAGGCAAAAAAATATTTGTGCCACAATTCGGCGGATGATTGGTAAACATTATTGTAGATAAAAAAATCGACTAACGATTCTTGCACCCGGCAGAGTTCTTTCAGTCGCAGTTCGTTTTTTTTGTCGGCCAGAGTTAAACTGAGCAATTCCAGGGCCCGTTCGACAGCCAGGCGGCAATACTCATTGTTGTTTTTCTGCCGCCACTTTATCGCCCGTTCTACTTCACTCCCAATATTAGCCATCTGTTCTAGAAAAGTTAACTTGTTCCAGCGGCCAGCAGCTAATTCTTTGTGCTGGAAATTCATTCTCGCACCAATTTATTAACAATTTCGCAGATTTTTGTTCTAATTTCCGGAGAGTCGACTCCGCGTGTTTTATTGTTTTGGGTCGGGCGCAGATTGATCATTGAATCGAACTCGATCCAGTCGTCAGTTTCGATCTCGGGATAAAGGTTGATCCCCCAAAGGTTGGCTTGCTGAGAGCCGTTTTTTAGGAGCTCGGCTTCCTGGTCTGCATGAAGTTCAGCGTCAACGGCAATAATCTCTTGCTCAATATCAACCACTCCCTTAACAAAATTACCAAATCCTTGTTGAGCCATCGTAAGCAGTTTTGAACGGGGAATTGGGTTGGTGATAATCTCCATGATGTTATAATTATAACACATGAAAGAACTGGTAGTTAACGACTCAAAAATCATTATTATCAAAGGCGATATTACCAAACAATCGACCGAGGCTATTGTTAATGGGGTTAAGGAATTTTTAGTCGAGGATTCGACGATAGGAGAAGTCCATTTTGTCCTGTATAATGATGAAACGTATGAGGCTTATATAAATGGCTGAACAAAGATTACAAAAATTTATTGCTGAATGTGGCATCGCTTCCCGCCGGAACGCGGAGAAGCTGATCGCCGGTGGGGTGGTACGGGTAAATGGTAAAGTTATCCGTGAGCAGGGGGTCAAGGTCGACCCGGCCAAGGATCAAGTTACTGTTCAAGGAAAACTGTTAAAACAGATACAGAAGAAAATCTATATCAAGTTGAACAAGCCGGCTGGGGTGGTCAGCTCCTGTAAAAGGTATGGTGAAGAAAAGACCATCTTAGATTTAGTTGCCGATATTCCGGAACGTCTTTTTCCGATCGGGCGGTTGGATAAAGAATCGGAAGGATTGCTTCTCCTGACCAATGATGGCGAGTTGGCCAACAAGCTGATGCATCCTCGTTATGAACACGACAAAGAGTATGAAGTGACGGTGATGAAGCCTTTAGGGGATAATGAATTGCGGCAGTTGAGAAAAGGGGTGGAGATTGAGGGGGAGATGACTTTGCCGGCCAAAGTTAAGCGGATCGACGGACGGATGTTTTTAATTATTTTGAAAGAGGGGAAGAAACGGCAAATTCGCAAGATGGCTCAGGCGGTCGGCTGCAGGGTTATTAAGTTGAAAAGGGTTAGAATTAACAAAATTACTTTGGGTGAACTTCAGGTAGGCAGATATTTGCCTTTATCCGCTCCGGAAATAAAAGCTCTCTCTTCTTAATTCACTAAGTACTCTCTTTATGATATAATTTTTCAATCATGGCAACAATTGTACACAAATACGGTGGAACCTCGGTCGGTACGCCGGAAAAGATTAAAAATGTCGCGGCAAAAGTGAAAAATGTTCGCGATGCCGGAAATAACGTAGTTGTTATTGTTTCTGCCATGGGCCATACCACCGATGAACTGATCGAGTTAATGAACAAGGTTACCGATACTCCCGATCCTCGCGAATACGATATGCTGATTTCTACCGGCGAACAGGTCTCCGCTTCCCTTTTGGCTATGGCTCTGCAAGCTGCCGGTTGCCCGGCTGTCTCTTTAACCGGCGGACAGGCCGGAGTGCAGACCGAAGACATCTACAAAAAAGCCCGGATCAAAGATATCAAACTTGACCGTGTCCACAAAGAGTTAAAAAAGGGGAAAGTTGTTGTTATCACCGGTTTTCAGGGGATAGACAGCAAGGGGGACATTATTACTATCGGTCGTGGCGGTTCTGATACTTCCGCAGTGGCAGTTGCCGCCGCTTTAAAGGCGGATGTTTGTGATATCTACACTGATGTGGACGGAGTTTATACTACCGATCCGCGAATTGTCGCAGAGGCGAAAAAATTGGAGTATGTTTCCTACGAGGAGATGCTCGAGTTAGCCAGCTTGGGGGCCCAGGTCCTTCATCCGCGATCGATCGAATGCGCTGGCTGCTACGGGATGGTTATTCATCTCCGCTCCAGTACCAAAGATGTTCAAGGGACTTTAATTATGTCGGCGGCGATGATTGAAAAAGCCACTGGAGGAAAGAAAATGGAAAAAACAGAACCGGTCAGGGGGATTGCCCTGGATAGCGATATTGCCAAGGTCGGTATTTTAAAGGTTCCGGATCAACCCGGGATTGCCGCTAAAATATTTGGGGCCTTAGCCAAAGAGAAGATCAATGTCGATATGATCGTTCAGAGTGTTCATTCGGCCGGGCCGTTAGCTGACATGGCTTTTACTGTCGACCGGGTTGATGTGAAAAAGGCGGTCGAAGTCGTTTCTAAAGTCGCTAAAGCAATGAAGGCAGATGAAGTTATTTCTGATGCCGATGTTTGTAAGGTCTCGTTGGTTGGAGTCGGAATGGTCAGCCAACCGGGAACAGCGGCTAAGATGTTTGAAACTTTATCTTCTAATAAAATCAATATCCAGATGATCTC
Organism: bacterium; assembly: GCA_043816125.1. Classification (GTDB taxonomy): domain Bacteria; phylum Margulisbacteria; class WOR-1; order O2-12-FULL-45-9; family O2-12-FULL-45-9; genus JBDRIF01. Next base: position 4,012 of record JBDRIF010000134.1, on the reverse strand, counting down.
CACCTCGGAGATAAAAGTTTCGTGTGTGATCAAGAAAGAAGAAGGGAAACGGGCTGTCCAATTGCTGCATAAAGCATTCGAACTGGAAAAGGTTGCTTAGGTTGCCAATGTTGCTAAGGTTACTAATGTTGCTTGCGGGAGCTTATTTGCTCGGTTCAATTCCGTTTAGTTATCTCTTTCCAAAAATCAAAGGTAAAAATGTTCAGGAAGGTGGGACGAAAAACGTCGGGGCGACAAACGCGCTGGTGGTTGCCGGCCCGTTGTTTGGAGCCTTGGCCTGGATCGGGGATGTTGGGAAGGGTTATCTGGCTGTTTATCTGGCTCAGATGTTTATCGGAACTCCTTGGGCTCTGACCCTGGCCGGAATATTTGCAGTTATCGGTCATGATTTTTCTATCTTTTTGAGGTTTAAGGGGGGGAAAGGGGTGGCAACGACTGCCGGGGTGTTTTTTGCCTTTGATCCTTTGTTTACAGTGGTAATAACGATCTTGTGGGTCTTTTTTATTGTTGTTTCCAGATATTTCATTGCTTCGACCTTGGTTCTCTTGGGGCTAATCCCTCTATTGATGAGGATACTGGGGATGCGGTTGGAAGTTATTGTATTTAGCATTCTGGCCTTTTTGCTTGCCTGTTACACGCATCGTAATGATGTAAAACGGTTACTGGCTGGCGAAGAGATAAGGGCCGATGTCGCGATCAGGAAGTTCTTGAAATAGGGTCGGAGCGTAGCTTAGTTTGGTAAAGCGCATGCTTCGGGAGCATGAGACCGGAGGTTCAAATCCTCTCGCTCCGATTCCTGTCTATCTTGACAAATATTTGATTATTGTTATACTAAAAATGTACTATGGCTAAGCAATCGCGAAGGCAGAAATACTTTACCTTCATGGTCATCCCTCACGATGCCAATGGCAAAACCTATACTTTTCGTTTTCCTGCCTGGATGGTCTATGGCGCAATCGGCTTATCCCTTTTCTCGGCTGTTTTTGTCGCCTCCTCCTTTGTCTATTCGGCCAAGATCTCGATTAAACTGGCTCATTTGCATAAGACTATTGCCAAAAATGTGGAACAAAAGCAGGTTATTGCCTCTTTTTCTAATGAAACCGCAAAAGTCAGCCAGGCGATAACCGAGTTGCAGGAACAGGATAATGAGTTGCGTAAAATGTTGGGGCTCAAGAGCTGGCGGAGCAAGATTCAATTAACCCAAAAGTATGAATACCAGGATGAAAAGATCAGCGCCGAGTTGGCAGTGGCGGACAAGCTGGTATCCGAGCGGACGACCAGCCTAAATGAACTTAAAACCTGGGTCAATAACGTGCGGCAGCGTTTTGCCAATACCCCTTCTCGCTGGCCTATATATGGCCGGTTGGTCTCAAACTTTGGTTATCGGGTTTATCCGTGGAGGGGTTTTCATACAGGGCTTGATATCTCCGCTTCTTATGGTTCCCCTGTCAGGGTTACTGCCGACGGGGTGGTCTCTTTTGTCGGTTGGCAAACAGGGTATGGGAAGACCGTGATCGTTAACCATGGCTATGGAAAAAAGACTCTCTATGCGCATCTGTCAAAATTTGCCGATGGGGTAAAGATCGGCCAGAAGGTTGGCAAGGGAGAGGTGCTCTGTTTTGTCGGCAATACCGGGTATTCTACCGGCCCGCATCTGCATTATGAGGTCAGAAATTATGACAAAGCTGTTAATCCGGTTTCATATTTAAATTTAAATATTTTATCGGCCAGCAAGATCTGGAGGGATTAGTAAAATGGGATTATTTAGCGGGGAAAAGAAGAGTGTTCATCAGGCGGTTGATTGTATCATCGGGAGCAAAGCAAAATTTAAGGGGGAGCTGACCTCTCAAGGTTCTGTTTGTATCAATGGTCAGGTCGAAGGGAAGATAAATGTCACTAGCGAACTGATTATTGCTCCCGGGAGCAGTGTTGTCGGCGAAGTCAAAGGCGAAACTGTTACTGTTTCCGGCAAGGTTGAGGGGAACATTGTGGCCACCAATGTGCTGGAGATCACCCAATCGGGCCGGGTCCATGGTGATCTGATCGGCGGGAAAATTATTATTGATGAAGGTTCTTCTTATAGCGGCCGGGTCAAGGTTGACGCCGGTAGCCTCCCACCGGAAGATAAGATCGAAGAGCCGGTATTAATGGCTGAAGAGATCGTCCCAGAGCCTCAAACCGCAATGTTATAATGGCCACGCTGTTTGTAGTTGCGACCCCGATCGGCAATCTCGAAGATATTACTTTCCGGGCTGTCCGCATACTTTCTGAAGTCGACTTAATTGCGGCCGAAGATACGCGGACAACCAAAAATCTGCTGACTAGATACGAAATCACAACGCAGTTAACCTCTTATCATAAGTTTAATATTAAAGGGAAGACCGATCATCTCATTAATCTCCTAAGAAGTGGTCAAAACATCGCTTTGGTTTCCGATGCCGGTACTCCAGGGATATCCGACCCCGGTTATGAGTTGATTAAGGCAGCGATCGAGCAGGGGATCAAGGTTGAACCAATCCCCGGACCTTCGGCGGCCATTACCGCCTTATCTGTCTCTGGTTTGCCGACCGAAGAATTTACTTTTATCGGATTTTTGCCCAAGAAACCGGGGAAGAGAAGAAAGGCTTTGAAAAATTTTAAAGATGATGAGCGGACGGTGGTTATTTATGAGTCGCCGTATCGATTATTAAAAACTTTAGCTGATATTCTGACTGTTCTAGGTGAACGGAGAGTGGTTGTAGGGAGAGAACTGACTAAAAAGTTTGAAGAGATTGTCCGAGGGACGCCGACTGAACTTTTAAATCATTTCTCTGAAAAGGCTGTTAAAGGTGAAATTGTAATTATTATTGGGCCTGTGCTATTATTAGACAGTCAAGCAACTCAGCGGGAGAGGCATAGTTAGTAAGTGGGTTCTAATCTCACCTTGATAAAATTTTAGGGTTATCCCGAAAACTCTGTACCTAATTCAGGAGGTATAGAGCATGTTAAAAATTGTTATAATAGTTTTCCTTCATTTGTCATTTGTCATTTGCCATTTGTCATTTGCCGCGTCAGTTCCTACATTTTTCGGCGACGAGGTTGTTGTTACCGCCCTTCGAGTTCCACGTTTGAAATCGACGATTCCTTGGAATACCGAAGTTATTACCAGGCAGGAGATTGAAGAGTCTGGAGCGGTTAAGCTTGGCGATGTTATTCGTTTAACTTCCGGCTTATCAGTTAAGGCCAACGGTGGCATGAGTTCGCAGATCGGTGCCCGGTTCCGCGGTTCCAATACCCAGCAGGTCCTTGTCCTCTTGAATGGAAGCAGAATCAATTCCCCCTCGCTCGGCCTCTCTGACCTGGGCGATATTTTGTTGACCGATGTTGAAAAGATAGAGATTGTCAAAGCCCCATTGTCTTCGGTCTATGGCGCCGACGCGGTCGGCGGAGTAATTAATATCATTACCGGGCAGCCGTCAACAGAAATAAGGAATGAACTGACTGTTGAATATGGAGAGTTTAGCACCAGTAAGTTTGCTCTGCGTAGCTCCGGCCCTTTAGCTTTCTTTTCTGCCGCTTCGATCTATTCGACCGGTTTTCGGACTAACAGTGATTATAAAGCGGACGACTTCAACCTCCGATTTACTCCAACTTTGGGTAAAACGCATTTGGAATTGGGGATGAAAAAATATTCTGCCATTAAAGGGCTCCCCGGTTCTCTGGATTATCTAACACCGCTGGCCAGGCAGACAGACAATAACTTAATTTGCGATCTAAAATATGATATTACTCAGCTGGGCTTAAAGTTATCGTTAAGTTCAGTCGATTTGAAGCAAAGATATCAAAACCCCGGTTCCTGGCCGGCGATTGATACGACTACCGATACTTCGACTTCGATCACCGATGTGCAAAAGGTCTTGGCATGGGATCGATTAAATAGTTCGCTGATAGGACTGGAGGTGCGGAGTGATAAGAGCACGGGGAGTAGCTCCGGATACAACGAAATTGATAATCGGGCAGTCTATTTACAGCA
>JBDRIF010000133.1:0-15519 GCA_043816125.1 bacterium | reverse complement strand
ATGGTATAAACACTCCTTGCCCCGAAGTACATCGGGGCATATTTTAATTATTTATACCAGAGAAGCTATATTATTTCACCCCCTCCCCACCTTCCACGCATTTCCCCTCCCAAGACTTGCATTATTATATTGGGTTTACATCTACCCCAAAAATAATTTGAGTGAAATTTTTGTGTAAAGTTGCCGATATATGTATGAGAGGGATAAAACATGGCAATATATTTATACTGCAAAAATAGCACTCACGATATTTCCAGAATAAAATCTGTCGTCGACCGCTCACGAGTTAATTACCACGCCAAGAAGATCGCCAGAGCCATGCCCGGCACGGTTGGCAATGTCTACCACTACTTAAAAGACCCTGCGCTGGCAAGGTCAGCAAAGTTTTTAATTGATCACGGCGTAGTGCAAATAGAGAGACACGGCAAAATGCCAGGCGTGTCTGCCAAACACGCCCGCCTTGATACACAGGAAAAACTGGCAAGCTATAGAGCGGCCGAACAAAAGGCAAAAGGGGATGAGCTGGCTCGGTTAGCTACAATACATTTTTCAGCTAATCCAATCAACGCCACCCAGCCAAGAGAAATCGCCGCTATTACACTTGATCAATATGGCAATTTTCAGGCGGTCACACTTCCAATCGATGCCCCGGGTATATTGCCGGCAACCGAGGTAAGACCTTATAATACCACTCCAGTTGATCACACCTACGCAGCTACCGGCTGGGTGGTTGATGCGAATAATCCGACAGACAAGAAATTGCATGAAGGAGAAGCTTGCGTACTACGGGCTATAAGCCCATCCCGCACAGACGATGAACCATTAGCCGAGATCGAAGTTGAATACCTTCAAGGCGCTCTAAAAGACGAAACAACGCCAACCGGGAGATTGGGATTATTGACCGGTGGTTTGTTAAGTTTAACCAATTTGGGTCCACGCCGATTAATCGAGCTGGCCTTTGCTAATTTACAATTATTACGCTCTCGGATAAGCTCTACCGTCAGGGATAAATATATAGTATTCCTGGGCAAAACAGACCGCTACATTGATTTTGCCGGACAATTAACAGTTGGCCAGCAAACCCTGGCTGAATTTACAGAACAAGATTTCCAGGCTGCTGACCCCAAAAAAGTCGGCCTAAAATCCCAATTTATGATGATCACCCAGCCTCTTGACAGGAAAAAACACGAAAATAACCGCGTGGCAATTGCCATAGTGGATAAGGCAACAGGCAAAGTAAAATACTTCTTCAAGCCCAACACCCGAGAAGAGCATATTAAGGTTCTAAAAATGAAAATGTCGGCCAAAGCCGCTGCTGGAGAACAATCGACACGTAATGTCAGCGGCATAGAAAGCATTCCTGAATCGGAAAGAACCGCTAGTGAGAAAGAAATGCTCGCAGTATATAAAAAGTTGGTTGACCAGCCGGATGTTTGGACAACTGACTGGGAAATTGTGGAAGTGGTTAACCATGCCTATGTCTTCCAGGTTGCCTGGCTCGACCGCCTGAACGAACAACTGGAAAAACTAGCTACATTATATGAAGAGAGAATGGCTGGCAAAGACCAGCGCCGAGTATTAAGACGGATTAAGAACGAATTTGGCATCCAAGATCTGGTTTATTTAGCCATGGATAGCTCTGATCAGGGAGAATTCACTTCTGGTTTTGTCGGCAAGTATGGCCATTTAAAAGGCGATATTGATACCCGGTTCCTGGCAGAGGCCTACCATGTTATCAGAGAACAGATATTTATTGACGGTGGCAAACGATATGCTATTAATATCGGCCCGGCAACCCGCGTCTTAAGCGTTAATGATCAACCTGTCGGAACCAGCGGCAAACAGACGGTTATTGGGGAATATAGTCTTGCTGCCCTAATCGACAGCGCTCTGCATTACAAAGACAACTCCGGCCATCATTTAGCTGAAAATTGGCGCTCAGCCAGGATGGCTCTTGGTATCCCCTGGCAAAACAGGCTGGGATTTGATCGAATAACTACAGTGGTCAATTCTTATCTGGGGCACAGCCATCGCTTAAATCCCATGAACTGGTTGGGTAGAATTAATTGGCAAGGCCGCAAAATCTGGCAGGCAATTTCTTTTACAGCTGGAGCAGTCACCATAGCTGTGGCCGGGGCTTCTGCTTTGCTTGGCGCATCGTTCTCAATCCCCCCCGTCTTATTGAGCCTGGCCATTGCCGCCATAGTTATTGGCCACAGGACCGCCTTTGAATTTAAAGGCAAAAAAGATTGGCCCTTTCTGGCTGGCGCAAGCACTTTATTGGTCAGCACAGCACTGTTCTCTCCTCCACTGCTTTTAACCATTGCAGCTGGAACGATTGCAGCAACTGGCTTTATTATACGCAATCCCTTCCGCTCCTGGCCAAATTTTAAACGCGATCAAATATTTATGCATTTTGCTGGCTCAACTAATTACGAGCCCAAAGGCGCAGTTTACGCCTATGGAACAAGGATTAGTGCAGAAGGGCCTGCTAGCACCCAAGGCACATTGATAACACAATGTACTGATGTCAGATTGGAGGGTTCGTTAGGCAACCTCATGCTCTATGGACTTGATGGCTATGGAATAAAGAGCGGTGACACAACAACTAAAGCATCAGGAATGCATGGGACCTTAAACAGGGAAACTGAACTCCCTGGTTCCGGACAGGCAATGCCTTTTGAGCATATTTATTCAAACGTTTTCCCTCTGGACACGCCACAAGGAAGAATCGATACCCAAAATGGTGAAGGCTTGGCCAGACAACAAGACATGGCAGCGGCACGCAGTTCACTTTCACCGAATAAGATAGCAGAAAAGGAACAAAAAGTTTATCAAAGAGTACTAGAAGAAATTGCCCGCTGTCAAAGAAATGATCGCTGGAGATATAGGAGATAAATATGGCAATTCAATTTCGAGTAGAATTAACAGCTGCCGGCAGTCTGAACCAGGCAAGAATTGATGCCGTCTTAAAGCAAGCCCAGGTCCAAGCCAAGATCCGCGCTTTGCGTGAACATCCTCATCAAATAATTGAAGCCAGTTATCCCTTGGGTAGCCGGTACAATCAAGAAGTAACACTGGGCAGGGAGATCGATACCCAATTATCAAACCTCGGCGTGGGCCTAATGTGGGTTGAAGATGTAGCCGGACCTGCCGTTCAAACAGAAGAGATCAAAATATCGTACGGACAAGGCATTGCCACTGCGATCAGAAGGGTCAATAGGGTAAGTACAGTAATGAGCGCGCTCCCTCTCGCCTTGCGACCCAAAGCAGTCCTCCATGTTCTGCAGACACTGGCTTTTCCAGGCGTACCATTTGATGCGGCCCAGGAGATCGGCGAACATTCCTTTGCCCAAACCGTTACCTTGCCAACCGGCGCTGCTGCAGCGCTAGGCATTTGCGCCACAGGTAATCTGGGGGCGATCAGCAGGCTGATGCGAGCGTGCCGGGAACATATGGCCGCGCCTACAGAAAACGTTGATGCGGTCCTGGCCAAGCATCTGAATGCTCAAGAATGCGCGGCAGTAAAAGATATTGCCAAGAATAAAAAAGTTGATCTAGATTTATTACTCCGACAAACAGCCGGCGTATTAAATGGCGGCCACGGCACCCGTCTTTTTGGTCTAAGAAAACTAAAAGGCGACGTACTATACGGCCAAAAGGTGATCCGCAATGAAAATGGACAACTCGTTTATCATAAAAGGAATTTAACGATCTGGAACATCTGGACAGCTATTTACTTTGCCATGCAAATGCCCAGATCAACCCCTCACGGGCATTATAATGTGAACCTGGCTAATGACGGCATCCTGGTCCCTTTTGGCGCCCTGACCGCTCAAGGCACACTTTTGTCAGAAATAACTGCCGCTGAAGCCAAAGAGGGATACTTTTTTGTTTCACCGGACAACGACAAGATTGTTTCGGAAAAAGAGACGAAACGTTTTGGCATGGTGGCATTAAGGTGTGACGGAACTTTTATCTGCGCCACAGAAAAAAAAGGCCGGGCCGCCACAATAGACCAAGCCAAAAAACTGTTAGGCGCTCGGGGCGAGCAGGTCAGAGACGATAATGAGATTCGGCTCTATATCAATTATTTCGGCATGGCCACGACACCAAAAGTTGAGCAGGCCCTGGAAGAGGCCCTGCAATCAGTGATCAGGCCGGGATTAACCATTGATGAATGCGGCGATCTAGATACATATTCTCTTTTGTTTGCTGCTATCACCTGCCAGACACCGGAAGAATTCCGCAAAGTAACTGCTGGCCAGGGTCTGCACAAAATATTTATAGAAGGGGCCACTGACAATATTTTATTCGCTCGCCTAAGGCGAGCGCTTTTTAGTCAAGGAACTTTCCAAGAAGCAGACCTGGCACAATTTGGTAATGTTCAAGAATTAAGAACAGCACTGGAAGCCGCCGGCCTGGCTGCTTTTGACACTGCCCCCGATGGAACAGTAACAGCCGTAGTCTGCCCCAAAGTCAACGAGCAGGATGCCCAGGCGGCTCTGCGAAAATGGATCGTCCTCTCTCCCGAACGAGAAAAGGCTCTCTTTGCCTTCTTGATAAAGAACAAGCCACAATTGCGTTTTGGTTTTGCCGAATTTAACCGCAACTGCATTACTCTCGATATCGGCACATTAGACGCATATTATGGATATTTCTCCGCTTTGACCAGGTCATTCCAGCCAGCTGGCGAAAGTCGCGACAAATTATTCCAATACCTGCGCACGCTGGAGGAAGGGGGGACACTTTCGCCGGCACAGTTGACCGATATTTCGGACTTGGAAGCTGTCGCCGCTAATAACGAGAGAATGACCCGCCAATTTGCCAATGAAATCGCTGGCTTTGACCATCACAAGACAGTTGAAGCTAATGTTTTTGAAACCGATCCAAGCAATCCGATAATTATTGGCGTCAACACAGACCGTTATGCTGAAATTCTAGGTCTAAAAGGCCAGGTCAGTGACTCAGATCTCTATCAGAGATTATTAAGCAGAGTGGCCAGTCGCGATAATAATCTAAATTTGGTTGAGAAGAGAGAAGGCGATCGGCCGGACGGCAAACTTCTCTATTTATACGACCCGGAAGGCATCAAAGAAGTAAAACTAGTCGGCAACCGGATTCGCGCCGGCACGATCATCGGCCGTAATGTCGTGGCCATTGGCAGTGAGCTGGGCGGTGACAAAACAACCATTATCGCGGAGAACGGAGCGATTGTCAGCAGCGTGGTCAGAGAATCCATTATCCATGATCCTACGCCAAGACCTGACCAGCTGGCTTTGGATAAAGGCTGTGAACGCTTGGCAAAAGGAGAGATCGAAGAATTTGTCATGCCGATGCGAGATGGCTGGAGGGCGGTCATAAAACGCAAAGGAACAGAACGGTCGCAAGGCGTAGCTGAACAGCTCTTCACAGCCACCACGAGTGCGCAACAAAAAGAAAGAAGAAATATTTCAGCTTTGGCCGGACTTGAACAGCAACTTGGCCTGATAAATGATGAGGGGACAATTAGATTTGATCTGAAGAAAAAAGTTTCAACGTATGTTCCAATTGACGAAACAAAACCCAGCACTTATGGCAATACAAGACAAACTGCTTATGACCCGACTGATGCCCATTCTTTCTCCGTTCATTTTGAAAGAACAGCCAGAGCTCAATATGTTGTTTACGGCCGGACCATGAGTTCGGTCACAGAACTAACCGGCAAAAAAACAGTGGCCAGATCAGCTGTGGAAGAGATTTACGGCGATAAGGACACATCTTGGCAAGCCATTTTTGTCGACCCCAAAGCTGACCAGCTGGAATTCAAGCCCCTGGCTGAAAGCGGTCTCCGTTCTATAAGAGACGAAAAGAAACAACGGCCCATGCTGGGCTTATACGAACAGATCCCTGGTCAAGCCTTTGTTGCCAGGATGCCAACAGGCGGGGCCGCGATGATGGAGTATGACGTGGCTTTTGACGCCAATCCTGCCAAAGACAAGTTAGGAATATATGGCGGCATCACTATGAAAGACCCCCGGATGCAGGAACAATTTGGCTACTACACTCAATTCCGCATCCGCACACCTGACGAGCTGGCATTGATGGCAAAGGACATCGCTACCCAAGTTAATGAAGTCATGCGTCATTTGCCTGCCATCAATAGTATGCCGCTGGATGTTTCACGACAAATGGTGCAAATGGATACTCTAATAAATAAGAACGAGATGGAGAAAGCAATTAAAAACGGGATTGGCAGAGGCGAATCTTTGAGAGGGAACAGGGGAATAATTGCCCGGGAATTAAGACGACAGAGTACCCGGATCCTGGCAATTTATATTGCCACGGCACTTAATACGCAACCGGATGAGATATCTGAAATTTTAGAGAATTTTGCTAGCGGTGTAACCAGAAGAACCCGCAGGCCGATCGAGGATTTGTTCACTGCCCTTGGCCATCTTAACGGCACGGAGCAAAAATCAGTCAGAGAAATCATCAAGGGCTTCCCGTACAGCGAATCTTTTATCAGGAGAGAAGACATCGGCGTCACCAGCGAATTCTTTTCCTACGCGCTCGATGCTTTGGTCGAACAATTCCGCATGGTCGAAGATCCGCTGGTAGCTCCAATCGCTTTTGAAGAATTCAATCCTGCGACGGACTTTGCGCTAACACCAGCTGATGAGGCAATAATGCCTCAAGGCACGTTTGTGGCAATGCCTCCACGTCCGGCACCAAGAGCATAATTAGTGTATAATAATTTAGGATTATGATTACAGTTTTTACACTGGGCACACCGAATGAACAGATCAGGAAATTTGCCAAAGAGATCGCGGCACTTCCCACTGGCGTCTATAATCTACCTGCGGACAACCAACCCGAACAATCATTGCTAGATAAACTCTATACGCTGGGCGTCGGGCAAATTATCCACGACGGCACAGCCGATGAGATACATTGCCAAAACGGCTATTTTACTCCTGCTCATGCTGGCTTGACAAAAGACAGCCCGCCTGACGAGAACATCCTGACAATAATACTTTGACCCATTAACTCTCCGTCGACAAATATTCAAGATTAGTCGTTTTTACCCCAAAAATAAGGTGAAATTTTACCTCTTTTTTGTCGATATATATATAGAGGGAAGATCATGCAACTGGGTAGAACAACACTAAACAAAAAAGTTATATTGCCTCAGCGAGAGCTAAGCCAAAAAGCTCGCCAGGCTCTAAAACGTTTATTACCTTCTCAATACTTAATGTCAGTCGCCCTCCAACAACTAAACATTGAAACCGTTAACCCTGAAGCAAAGATTGCTGCTGCAGTTAAAACTGAACAAGCCCCTGCGGTTGCAGGAGTAGCACCTACCCAGGCTGCTCCTGCTCCTCGGGTCAAACAACCGTTCAGTACAAAAGCAAAAGCAGCAATTGCTGCTGCTACGGCAACACTACTAACCCCGGCCCTGGCTTTTGCTGGTACTGCCCAGGAAGCTATTAGCGCCATAAGCTCTACTGTCACAGAAATGTTGGATAGAGTAGTTGTCGGCGGCTTGCACATGGGCCCTTTAGGCGCGCTGGTTACTACAGCCGCTGTGCTCTGGCTGGTTAAATTTGGCATCAATGCCTACCAAGACGTGCGGAACTATAAACAACCTCGTGGCAATGTTGATACTAAGAATCCTACGCTGAGACGGATGTTCCGCGACCTGATCCTGCCAGCTGTGGGCGGAACTACCATTGTTGGTGGCGCTATGCTTTTAGCTACCGCGCTGCCAGAAATTTCTGCTTTGCAGTTTATCTTTGCTAATCCTAATGCCTGGTTTCAAACCTGGTGGCCGGTTAACTGGCTCTCCTGGTTTCCTTTTGCCACCATTGCCGGCACATTAGCCTTGCGCTGGGCAGCCTTTACTGTTAAAGATATCAAAGATACTGTTAAATATCACTTTTTCAACCACCAGCGAAATCCTAAACAGGCTGGTTTTGGTATTAAGTTTATGACCAATACCTTGATCCATGCCGGCGCAACTTTTACCATCACATTTACTGCCCATGTCTGCGGTATCTTTGCTAACCAACTTGGTAACTTGGTCGCTAGTTTTGCGCATAATTCAATTCAGATCGGCACCCGGTCATTAATGGAACTTGGCGTTAATTTCAGCGCGGAAACACTCTTTAACCTGGGTATTCAAGAAGGCGCCAGGTCTTTGGCTTCTTTTGGCACAGAAGTAGGATTGGCCGCAGTAATTTTAGGCTTGGCCACTTTGACTATTCACCTGGTTTGGGGCCGGGGCCAGAAAGAAGCAGATGCTTCAACAGAAAAAGATAAACTCCCCTCTCTGGCTGTGACTAGCACCAAAGCTCTAGCCTGGGGAGCTGGCATTGGCGCCTTGCTTGGAACTGCCGGTGTCGGTTTTACCGCCACAACCTTTGCCTCGTTTGCCGTTGCTTTAGGTTTTATGTTCTCCTATATCCACGCTATGCAGTCATATAAGAGCGGTCTGAACCGGCAATATAAAATCCTGCAATACTACGATGAACGCGGCATGGGCTTAATTGTCAACACAGCTAGAAACGCTTTTCAGTTTATGTACAAAGTCTCTGTGGTCATGATTGATCCATTGATTTCCACGCTTGGTATCGGCCTCTTGGCCCGCACTGGCAATTCAGTTATTTGCGCTTTGTCCGGCGATTTAAACACCGCGGAAATTATCAGGGCTCAAGGGTTTGTGCGCTACATCAAAAAAGAAATGTACGCCTTACGCACTACCCTCTTTAAATCATATAACAAGGTCAAAACTATTGCGGCTAATGGCGGCTCCGCCGCTGATCTCTGCGAAGAAATGGCCCAGGCTTATGAACTCCTGGCTGAACAATATGAACTCTTATCTGCTGGTGACTTAAAAGACCGGGCTAAATTATTTGGCCTTAACCTGCCTTTCCTGCCTAACGGCGCTTTTAATGTCGGTTTCCCCTGGTCCAAACAAAAACGGGGTGAGCATGACCAGCGGGTTATTGGCGAGTTAATCCTTTATCGTGCCAGCGAGTTCCGCGAAAAAGCAGCTGACTTGCGCGCGCGCGCGGAAGAATATGGCGACAAAATAAAGCCAGCCACCGAACTTAATGCATTAGTTAAAGACTACGAAGCAGAATTCCGGCGCGCTTGCCCAGTGCTCTTTTTAATTGCCGGCCGCTTTTACACCAATTTTATGCCCCGTTCCTATGATAAAAAACAAATCATCAATGACCTTGTTGCTCAGGCCATGGCTGATTTTATCACTTTCATGGATGTGGTTGTTTTAAATGATCACGGCAAGATCGAAGTTTGGGCTGTGCCAACCAACGTGGTCAAGGATATTAAACCAGGCCATGAAGACGAGCTGGCAATTGAGGATCACGAGAATCCAAATATCGACTCGCGCTTTGAAGTTTATGAACGCAAGCTTCAGGATATTGGCGACAGCTTATGTGAGATTAACCATATTGACGAAAGCGCCCTGAAATTGAAATATGATACCATCCGTGACCACCAAATTGGCGGCGCAGCTGTCGCAGATGAGGTCTTTCCCACTGCTGAAGTGGAAGATGAATATCACTTAAAAGAAGAAAAATGCTTTGACCCCTTAACAGGAGAGACTGAAGAACAAGAATTTCGTGATGTTGTTTACCGCGCTCTTGACGGTGAACGGAGTATTGGCAAACGTTTAAGAGTTTTTGCAGATGGCAGCCACAGGATTTTGGAAGCAGCGCCTAATCCTGACGGCACCATGCGCTGGGTTGAAGGCCAGCTCCCTGAATTTGCGCCAGCTCTCTTAATGCTCCCAGGCACTGACCGCCACATCGTAGTTGGGCAAGCTATGCGCGCTGGTGAGGGAGAGGCAGTTCTCAATGGCTTAACACCAGATTATCACCTGGTTGAAGAGCTAAGATGCGGTCGCGTGCCCCATCCTTTCCCCTCAGGCGGCGCTGGTGCTCATTTTTCACCTGTGCTGGACATGAGTGAACAAGGAGACATGGTCACAACCTTTGGCAAAATCAAAGCCGAACAAATCCAGGCCAGCATGCAGCAGAGACGTTATGTTGATGAGCACAGAGTTTTATTGATGCACACCATGGCAGATATTGCTAACATGAAACTGGATGTTGAATTAACACCAGCTGAACGGCAGCAGCTTAATCAAATTCTGGAAACAGCTTATTATCTCCTCCCCAGACGCCACAGCCTGACAGTCCCTCCATTCATGACTGTCAGCGACGCTGACCAGCTCCCTTTTGCAGTGCGCTACCTGCTCAAGTATTTATTAAAAGCGCATTCAGCTTTGCGCGTCATGTATACCCGCTTGCGCGGCGACAAACTGCCTTTCTCTGAAGACATGAGAGAAAGCCCTGACGATGAAGTCTTGTGCCCTTACGTAGAGCTAAGCAGTATGAAAATAAAAATGGTCCTGGATGAAGAAAGTGTTGACCCTCGCACTAAAGGCGAAAAGAAAACTATTTGGATCCCGCTTGATCTTAACAAATACAATGAGCGCTTTCTGGCTTGCCTAAAAGAAACCCGTTGGCTCTGGAAATATATTGACGAAGATAAAGAAGCTCAACTTATCCTTGATGAAGGTCGGGAGACCAGAGTAGTAACCAATCAGAAAGGCGAAGCGCGGCTCCGCATCCCGCTCTCTAACCATGCCAACGAACAGTGGGACGTAGAAAGATTTATCGAAGCCAGTCAGGACGTGCCTTTTGGCCCGACTTTAGAAATTGAAGGCGACCAACTTTATATCGAAGTCCCGGCCCCACTTGAAATGCAAAGGTTTATTGATCAAGGCAGGATCAAAGGCACAGTTGTGGCTATCCATGGTGAAGGCGAAAACTCGGAAGCTGGCGCTACCAGTTTACGCGTTGACCCCGACCGCTGGGGGAAGATGGGCGGTAATGTCCCATTAATCGGCTGGTCACTTCTGCGCTGGAAAAATGAAAATGGCCAGGATTGGGTCACTGACTCCACCCGCACCCTAACAATGGACGGCCGGATCTACCGGGCTTTAAGTTTTAACCTGCGCGGCATGCACAATCAAGAAGATATGGAGGTAATGTCACTTTATCCGCAGAGAGATAAAGAACAATTAGCTCAGGAACCATATGTTGATGAAAAAGACCGGGTCCATATTGCCATGAACAAAGAAGAACATGAACGCATAAAGCCCTGGCTGGCTAAAGTGCCTTACCATCACCCGCTTAAACAACCGCGGTTTAGTGAGAAGAAGGGCGAGTTGATCATGGATATTGTGCATTACAGGCATTTTGTTGACGTTGTTTGCGGCGAAACAACTTATTTTGCTTACGCGCCAACCAATAGAAACGAAATGCCTAACCAGTTTACGCCAGAAGAGACGATGTTCTTAGCGGAAGCAGTAAAAAGATTTAAAATGACCAGAGAAGAAATTGAAGAATTCTATTTCAAGGAGGCGGCCTAACCATGGTGGGACTTTATACACACCAAGGTTTAAGAACTGAGCGGCATCGGCACCACCATGTCGATACTACTCAACCGGTAATCCGCGGCCGGGGCAACGGCCCAGCGCCAGCCGACCTAACCAAAGACGGCCAGGCAAGAGTGCTGGTCTCTACTCCAATCAGTCATTCATATTCCTTGAATTTCCGGCAGCACGGCCGCTTGTATGTGCCTGGTGAAGTGGAATTTGTTGATATCCATAGCCAGCAGGAATACGCCGAAGCAATGGGCGGCGAAGCCAAAGTTGTACTGGGAGTTATGCGTGATGAATATCAAGAAGGCCGACGAGCTGAAGAATTTCATCCCTTGCCGGCCAGCTATGCCAATGTCATTGACAATATTCCAGCCAAAGTTGCCGGCAACATTGGCTATGAGCGGAGCTGGCATAACATTGTCGGCTTCCGGGTTGAAGGTGACACAGTAATTGCTGAGCATGTTTCAGATGCTGACCGCACTATGATTGAAATCAAAGACCCGGACTTAGTTAAAAAAATGCGCGCTATTCCGATTAAGGATTGTGACCGCCAGGAAATATCATCTGATGGCAAGACTCTTTATCTCTATGATGGCATTCGTGAAGACCTGTCCGGCAACCCCATGCGCTATTCCGTTGATATCAGCAAGGTAAAATTTAACCGGGCCAAAGTTTATCAACCCAAAGAATTTGACGAGGAAAATTCACCCAAATTAATCAAAATGGTGCCAGAAGAACTGGTCAGAGTAAAAGGACATGAAAAAGTCCATGTTTTTTACAACAAATCAGCCGAAGAAACCAGAACCTTACGGGTTGTAACCTGGCGGGAAAATGACAAAATGACCAGGGCTGAGCGTGTTTTTCACACTGTGCTCTACCAAAAAATCCGTACGTCTTACGGCGAACACATGATTTACGCCCGCTGTCATGAAGACGGAACACGGGAAATAATGGTGACTGACCCAGATGGCGAAAGAACCATCCTGCGTGCTGAAACCCAAGATCAATTACATGCCCAATTTTTCCATAAAAAATGGGAAGTTGGACTAAGGAATGAAGTTATTCATCTTTTCCAAAAAGTCCAACCTATAGAAATCAAAGGCAACCCAAAACATGATCAAGCTTATCAAGATCTGTCTGCTGAAAATAAGCGGGCAGTGGTTAGGGCTTATCGCACGGCCAGAAACACCACCTTTGAAACAGTTTACCGTCCTAAGGGGTGGGATCCGGCTTTCTTTTTTGAATTCCACGAATCCAGAGAAAGTGTTTTTGCCGACGCGTTGCTCCACGCTGGTGTTGAATTACAGCCAGGTGAAAGAGTGGTAATTATTAAGCCGCAAAGTGCAACCACCCTTGTCTATACCAAAGATACCGAGGCCCACAAAAAAGGCGACCTGGTCTTGCAGCCGCTGAACTTTGACCCGACTCAAGGCCACTGGGACCAGGCCAAGTTCATTAGACCAGCCATGACTCCGCATGAGATGTACAAAACCACAGTTGTCTGGCCGGTTGTTTGTGCTCTGGCCGGGCAAAACTTGGGCGGCTCGCACTTGCAAAACGCCGGCCGCATCGCGATTGACGTTGGTTTACTTGACCAGAGTCGTTCTTTCTTTGGTATTACTGACGACGACGCTGTTTCTTTTCCCAACGGCTTAATCTTTATGCCAAGGAGTGAACTAGCACACTACAGCCGCATGGCAGCTGGCGCTGACCATACTTTATTTGGCGGTAAAGGCGAGGCTGGTTCGGAATTCTTCTTCTTAACTCACAATGTGATCTCCGGCCCAAGGTTAACCGGCCAAACCATTGAAACCGGGCCCAGCTTGGAAAAAGTTAATGCCGCCCTACACCACCACCTCCACTGGCGCATGTTGCCGAACCGGAGAGTTAAGACGATAAAAACCATGATCCCCGGTTTTTTTCTAAGTATTATTGAGGACGCTGACGGCTCCTTTAAAGATAATGTTTACTTTGGTCTTATCACTATCGGCGAAAACAAACCTTTTGCCTGGGGGGGCGGTATTAACAACTTCGAAGTAAAAAGAGTGCAACGTATGCGCTGGGCTGGCGGTATTGGCCAGCGATTATTCGAGTCTGGCCTGCTCCGTTGGCAGGATATTTTTCGCGGCAACATGTTTTATATGAACGCTTATAACGCGGTCCATACCAGTCTTGACAAAAATTCCGGACTCTGGGTTACTGACAGCACTCGTTATCACCTCAATGCCCAAGGGAGACTGGATTCTTTAATGGCTGAGGAAAACATGACACCAAAAGAACTTGAGCGCCGCTTAAAAATCTTTAGCAAAAATGCCCCTCTCCTGGACTACACCACTAAAGAACAAGATAAAGAAACCAGAGGTGTTGGTACTTGGTATTCAGAATTCATTTTAAAAGTGGCACGTAACTCTATTATTCCGCTGGCGATTGGCGCAGTTGTGGCTACCAGCTGTCTGATCCTGGGATTACCAGTTTTTGGCCCAACTCTCTTAGGTGTTTCTGTGGGTACCGTGCTCTTTAGCTGGACCTCCTGGACTAACCAATTGGTTAAAGCCGGAGTTAACCCCAAACACATTCAATCGCTAAAACCGACCCTTTCTTTTGGCCAGGATGACCTGACCAGGGATTTAACCTTTGAATCAGTTCTCAAGATGATGAAAGTCTATTTAGGCGAATTTATCCGCTCAGACAAGAATACGGGTAATAAAGTAACTCCAGCCAACAAACGCTTTATCCTCTGGCGCAGCGCGGTCGCCCCAATTGCCGCAGGTGTCGCCTTATTAGTCAGCAGCTTGATGGTGGCTTTAGGCGCGGCTATTCCCCTGGCCACCCTCGGCTTGAGCATGACTCTTTTTGCTGCTGGTTGCCGGGCCCTGAGACACCATCTGAATGCTGATTCTGCTATTGGCCTGGGTTCTACTGTAATGCTGGGCAGTTTGCTCTTAACCGCGCCAACTTCCATCGCAGTTTTGGGTTTTGGTGTTGCTATCGGCGGTTTAACCATGACTTACTTTGCTTCCAAGTGGTGCCATGAATTGGCTGTGGAATTTTTGCACAATCCTAAATCTGCCAGTTTCTTAAAGAGCGCGGCCCAGCTGGCAGCAAAATGGGTGCCGCTAACGCTCGGCATCGCTTATGTTGCCTGGTTTATCGGCGCCAATGCCATCTTCCCGATAGCAGGCGCGGCCGCGATTATGGGCGGTTTCTGGACACTCTTCTATGGCGGCAATGTTTTTGCTTTGTTTGCTCGTTACCACGAAGAGCAAAGAATGATGTCTCTGGAACCCGAACCGCATCAGTCAATAATTAAACCACATGAAGTTGACACCCCCATGGGCTCAGTCAGGGATATGTTTAACTTTCGCCACCCACTTCTCTTGGATGAAGATTTTAATGTTAATGACCCGGAAACCAGCGCGCGCAAGACCTGGACCAAGCTCAACGGCCTAACAGTTTACCAGGCTTTCTTCCGACATATTCGTAACGGTAAGAAAACAAAAGACCTGCAAGGAGTACTTTTTTGCTGTGGTGTTACCGATGCTAAAGGCCACTTAGCCAGAAACTATCAACGCGGAAATTTATTAGAAGCCCTGCACAAACAAGGACTACATGCAGGTGAATTTGAAAAGAAATTTGATATTTCTGTAGAATTTGTTGAAGAGCGGCTGGAGCTTTGCCAGCGCGGCGATGCGCCGGGGCTATTAGTTGAACCAGAAGCTGACTGGCTGGCCAACCTCAATCGACTGGTTTGCGGAGAAAAGACTAAAGGCGGCCTAGTACTACATGATCTCCATTTAGAATTAAAAGGCGAAACTCTGGAGCGTTTGCAAAGCAAACCGCGAATTAATCGGTTATTAGAAAAAACAGCCCGATTAACAGCCGCTATGGCCCAAGAAAGGAGCAAAACCGATCGCACTGCTGAACGCTTGCAAGCCACGCCAGATGAACTTTATTACCTGCAAGAACTGAACCGTGAAGTTTTGGAAGCAAAATATTTTGATAACATGCCGCAGCGGCCTGGTCGAGCCAAACAGTTCTTAGGCATGAAAGTATTAGTGAGGGAA
>JBDRIF010000132.1:0-2437 GCA_043816125.1 bacterium | reverse complement strand
GGTCCTGATGCCGATCTTCCCAGGAGACTGCAACAAGCTCTGTCTTGCGAGGTTTGAATAAAGGCTTGCCTTCAGCGGTGATAGCATGTCGTTTTTCAGTCCGGATCACATAAGGTTGTACCCGATCCCGCGTGACGCTGTCCACATCAGGAAACGCCTGTGTATCGATCAAAGAGACCAGCCTATGGAAAGCGTCGGTCTTACCCTGGTGCGGGGTTGCCGACAGCAGCAAGAGATACGGTGCAGCCTCGGAGAGCCCCTGGCCCAGTTTGAAGCGGGCCACCTGGTCGGTACTGCCGCCAAGCCGGTGGGCCTCGTCCACAACGATCAGATCCCAGCCGGCGGAGATCAGGTCCTCAAATCGTTCCTGGTTGTACTCAGCCATCTGCTTGTCCGACCATCCGCGACGACTTTCCAGCGGCTTGACAGAATCCATGGGACAGACCACCTGCGGATGGCTCTGCCAGATATTGTTTTCTTTGGCGATACGTCGATAGGCTGAAAAATCGCCGGGGATGAGCAGCCGAAAGTCCTCGTTGAAGTGAGTACGCATCTCAGCCACCCATTGCGTTACCAGACCCTTTGGAGCGACAACCAATGTTCGCTTGGCCAGCCCCCGCAGCTTGAGTTCACGAAGAATGAGTCCGGCCTCGATGGTCTTTCCCAGCCCTACCTCATCGGCAAGCAGGTAACGCATACGGTCACCTGAGATGGCTCGGGACAGGGCCCGGATTTGGTGCGGCAGCGGAATGACAGATGATTCAATGGGTGCGAGAAGCATATCCTGGGTCAGGGCATCGGCCACTCGCGCAGCAGCGGTTACATAGGCAATACCATCGGCGGTGCCGGTTCCGGCATCCTTCAATTGGGCAAGCCTAGCCGCAGGCACGCAGGCTACCGAATCGCGGCCTGGCAGCCACACCCGGCAGGTCGTATCGCCCCAAAGGGTCTGGGTTTCGATGACTTTGCAGGCGCAGTCATGAATTGTGCTGTATTGCCAGTGCTCAACCACTAATCATCCCTCTACTTTTTCTTACATTAGTAAAACTTCCTGTTGCACTTAATGCCCCAAAAGTGCGATGAGCATCGGCTGTGTAGTGATTTTTCGAAGTACCTGGCATATTCGAAACATTGAATTGTCCAATAGCATCAAGAATTGCATCCTTAATAAAGGGCGAATGGATCGCCTTGGCTGTTCCGTTATTTATCCGCATGCTTAGAGCCGTCGGCCAGTAAGTCGAAAGTTGCGAAGGATTGGCAACAACTTGGTAGTCAACATAAGCAATAATCAACGGTAATTCATAGCTATCAACCGCTTGCTCTATCTCGTACGAAAGCATACTTCCTGATTTACGAGTATCAGAACTAAGGATTACAACCGTATTTTTTGATTTGGCTAAACGCTCACGAATTCTTGCCTGAAGAGTAGCTTTAAGGCTACTATCTCTTACTGCATAGGTTTTGTCATGACTGTTAACATATTGGAAGTCGATATTCTTATTCTTTGCCCATGCTTGCATGCTGCCATAGTATTTGAAATCCGATAATGTCGGATTTGTCTGACCAAGTCCATCAAAAGCGATGTATGTGCCATTTCTATATGCCACTTTTCACCTCCAGTCCTTTTGTAACGTGTTTAAATCGATTTCTTTTATTTTGTTCTTAGGGAGAACAATCCTTATTTTATCAGTTATTTTATTCTTCTTGCTTTCCTCAAAAATCACCATCAGGATGAGATCGACTAGGATGTTAAGTTTTATGCCAGTCCTTGAAAGACCTGAACCTAAAAGAGGAATATTCAAAGCATTTCCAGCACATATTTCTCTCGCTTTTACGAGTAGACAACTTAGTGCTTGAAGTAAATCAATGGATGTTGCCGCAGCTTGCAAAGAACCGATGTTGGTTTTTGTTAAGGCAACACAAAAAAATTTATTGCCGTCTTTTTCTGCTATTGCAGTAGCGCCAATTCTATACCTCTTAGTTTTCCCTGAATTTCTCTTAATTTCTTCTAAAAGATCGTTTTCAGATAAGGAATTGTCGATCTGTTTATCCCAGTCAACGATATTGCCTGCCCAGAACTTTTGCAGAAAAATGCCATGAAGAGATTCAGCCGAAACATGTTTGTCGTCGACCAAACTATCAAAGAACTCGTTTACCGGAATAGTCTTCCAGCCGTCTTGCTCAAAAAGATCACCAAATTGAATGATGATCTTGGTATCAAAAGCATTGCTCCTTATTTCAATTTCTCGCTTTAGAAAACCAGCAATGAGAAAACCGTCGACAACAAACCAAATAACGATAGTGTCAAAAATTTTATGAAAAAAGGATTTTTACGAAAATTCATCTTTAAACGTACAACGCAGAAAAAGTATCCTGTGCTCCGACGAGCTTTTTTAGGGGCCCATTCTCGCCCAGGATACTTTTTCTGCTTATCACT
>JBDRIF010000131.1:0-4971 GCA_043816125.1 bacterium | reverse complement strand
TCCTCACCGTCCCCGCCGAAGCTGCCCAAGAAACAGCCCTGCATCTGGAAGAGTGCGGCATTAAAGCTATCCTAAATTTCACGCCGGTAAAACTCTCCCTCTCCAAGAAGATTAAAGTCAGCAACATCGACCTCGCCATGGAACTAAAAACCCTCTCCTTTTTCGTGAGCTAAGACCCTTGACATTATTTATCAATTAATGTAATATATTCTTGATTGTGATTCAGTTCACAATTAGCTTATGACTGACAACAAACAACAAAATTACGTTACCATCAAAAAAGACCAGGTCTCTGATCTGATCACCCGTTTAGCCCAAGAACAAAAGGTGGCCGCCCCGGTCAGCAAAGGAGATAACAGTTTTGCTTTTGACTACGTTACCTCCGGCGATCAGGTCTCTTTAGAGTATATCCCGACCATCCTCCCCCCCAAGAAATATTTTATGCCTCAGTGCGAAACACTGGCCAAGTACGACACGACCAACGGCCAAAACATGGAACCGGTTGTAGAATACGAAAAAATGGTCCTTTTTGGTGTTCACACCTGTGACCTGGCCGGCATTCAGTGCCTAAACATGGTCTTCTCCGAGCGACCAAAAGATCACAATTACCTGATCCGCAAGAACAAAGTTACAATTATCGGCCTAGAATGCAACAAATATTGCGACGAATACGCCAGCTGCCGACTGGTTCACAACCACACCCCCAACGGAGGATACGACCTATTTATGACCGAATTGGGTAATAAATACATCGTTCACGTTAATACCATGGCCGGCGAAGAGCTGGTTGAAGCGACCAAATTGTTTGAAAAAGCCACAGATGCCGATCTCAAGGAATTAGACAAACTAAGAGAGAGCAAACGGAAGATCTTTGGCAACGAAGTCCCTGTTGAGCACGAAAAGATCGGCGATGTTTTTGACAAGAGCTTTGACAGCAAAACCTGGGCAAAACTCGGCGAAAAGTGCCTGGCTTGCGGCAACTGCACCAATGTCTGCCCTACCTGCTACTGTTTTGATGTTGTTGACGAACCAAACCTCGATCTTAAAACCGGCAAACGCTCCCGTCACTGGGATTCTTGCCAAAACGAGACCTTTGCCAAGGTTGCCGGTAACGAAAATTTCCGTGAAGAGCGTGGCGCCAGACAGAGACACCGCTATTTCCGCAAATTCAGCTATCCGTTAAAGAAATTCTCCCGACTTTTCTGCACCGGTTGCGGCCGCTGCAGCAGAACATGTATGGCCAGAATCAATCTCAAAGAGACAGTAACCGAACTGGTAGCGGAACAAGGGAAAACAAACACAAAAGCAGGCAAACACTAAAGATGATGAAACAAATAGTTATTAAAGATTCCGAATACGAAATTAAAAGAGCCAAAATCCTTCGGGCCAAACAATTGACCGACATGGAGAAATATTTTGAAATTTCTCTGCCGGGTGGAGAGAGTCTTGATCATGAGCCGGGACAATTTGTCGAAGTTTCCCTGCTCGGAATCGGCGAAGCACCAATCTCTGTCTCCTCCTCCCCGACCAAAAGGGGTTCATTCGAGCTGGTTGTCAGAAATGTCGGCAAATTGACCGCTGCACTGCATAAACTAGAAGCCGGCGACGAAGTCGGTATCCGCGGACCATTCGGCAAGGGTTTTCAGACCAGAATTCTGGAAGGGAACGACCTGCTATTTGTGGCAGGCGGCTTAGGCATTGTTCCTCTCCGCTCACTGATCAATTTTGTCATTGATAACCGCCGTGATTTCGGCAAAGTAAACATCGCCTTAGGCTGCAAGAGCCCCAAAGATATGCTTTTTGGCGACGAAGTCTCCGGCTGGGAAAAACGGCTCGACGTCAATTTTAGCTGTACTGTTGATAAGGCCGATCCCGACTGGAAAGGGAATGTCGGCTTAATCACCTCCCTGATTCCAGGGCTCAATCTGGAACCGGAAAGAACTTTTGCCGTTGTTGTCGGCCCACCGATCATGTACAAATTTGTGATTAAAGAGTTGCAAAAGAAAGGGATTCCAGATCGTCAGATTCTGGTCTCTTTGGAAAGACATATGAAATGCGGCCTGGGCAAATGCGGACACTGCCAGATCAACGGCATTTACTGCTGCCAAGAAGGCCCGGTCATGACCTATGAAAGAATCAAAAATGAATTACCGGAGGCACTATAATGGCTAAACCAAAAATTGCCTTCTTTGATTTTGCTTGCTGCGAAGGGTGCCAGCTGCAAATCGCCAATATGGGCGAAATGCTACTCGATGTACTGGGCGCTGTCGATGTGGTTGAATTTCGTGAAGTTATGTCCGAGAAACTCGATGCCAAAGAGTCATTTGATGTTGTTTTTGTTGAAGGGAGCATTACTACTCCTCACGCCATCGAACAGATCAAAAACCTAAGAAAGCGGACCAAAGTCCTAGTCGCCTACGGCTCTTGCGCCGCTATCGGCGGAGTTAACGGGATGAAGAACAACTATAAACTGGAAGATATCAGAAAATCAGTTTATGGGGACAAAGCTAATTTCTTTGACACTGTCCCGACTCAAGCTGTCCACCAGGTCGTAAAAGTTGATTACACCATCCCCGGCTGCCCGGTTTATTTACCAGAGGTTGTCGAAGTATTGAAGGCGATTTTAGCCGGCCTCCCCCGCCCTGTCCCCGACAATGCTGTCTGCACCGAATGCAAATTAAACGAAAACGTTTGTATGTACCAGAGAGGCGTTACTTGCTTAGGGCCTGTAACTCGTGCCGGCTGTAATTCCTGGTGCATCAACAACGGCAACATCTGCTACGGCTGCCGCGGCATGGTGACCAACCCGAACGAAAATGGAGCCAAAGATGTGATCAAGAAATTCAACATCCCGATGGATTTTGTCGTTAACAAAATGAACATGTATAACAAATGCAGGGAGAATGATAAATAGTGAACAAACGAAACGTTAGCGTCAATGTTGAGTATCTAACTCGTGTCGAAGGCCACGGCAACATTGTTGTTGATGTTAAGAACGGCGAATTAAAACAGGCTGAACTCCACATTGTGGAAGCTCCTCGCTTTTTCGAAGGGATGCTGCAGGGCCGCTCAATTTTTGAAGCGACTCACGTCACCTGCCGAATCTGCGGCATCTGCTCCTGCGGCCACACTTTGGCTTCTATCCAGGCGGCCGAAGACGCGATCGGTTTCATCCCGTCAAAGCAGACAACCGAACTAAGAAAGTTCCTGCTCCACATGGAAAACCTCGACAGCCACATTCTGCACATCTATCTTTTAGTTGCTCCTGACTTACTAGGTGTTAAGAGCTTTGTCCCGTTGATCGACACACACAACAAAGTCGTCCGACGGGCTCTGCGGATGAAAAAAGCGGCCAATGATGTCTGCGATATCTTGGTCGGCCGCCACATCCACCCGATCACTTCAATTGTTGGAGGCTTCACCAAGCTCCCCAAAGAAAAAGATCTCGACGCGATGCTCCAGATTCTCAAAGATATGCGCCCCGACATGGAAGCAACTGTCGAACTGGCCCTGACGCTGAAGTTCCCGGCCTTTGAAAGAGATACCGAATATGTCGGTTTAGTCAGCGATGATGCCGAATATCCGATGTTGATCGGCGATATCGGCTCAACCGACGGCAAAAGAGTAAACAAGAAAGATTACAAGAAAGTCACCAACGAATTTATTGTCTCCCACTCTTCAGCTAAACACTGCAAGTGGAACCGTGATTCTTACATGGCTGGCGCTTTGGCTCGCGTTAACTTAAACGCTGCCAAGCTTCATCCTAAAGCATTAGAAGTTGTAAAAGCGCTCGGCATCAAAGGAAAAGTTACCAATCCATATTTAAACACTGCCGCTCAACTAATTGAATGTGTCCATTCATTAGAAGAAAGCATTCGCATACTGGAAGAGTTTAAAAAGACCGGCGTGAATCAAGAAGAAGCAGTCTTAGTTGGCCTCAACGAAAAAGGGAACATCCCGGTTAAGGCCGGCAACGGCGTCGGCGCTGTCGAAGTCCCTCGCGGCATTCTTTTTCATAATTACGAAGTTGACGACAAAGGAATCATAGTCAAAGCCAACTGCATTATCCCTACCGGCCAAAACCTGAACAATATTGAACATGACATGCGCAAATTAGTGCCAGAAATTCTCGATAAGTCAGACGAAGAGATCACTTTGGCTCTGGAAATGCTCGTTCGCGCTTACGACCCGTGTATTTCTTGTTCGGCACATTTCCTCAACGTGAAATTTGTTAACCGCTGAAGTTAAAAAAGCCTTACTCACTGCAGACTTAATTATCACCATCGGTAACGACTTGCGCTCCGATGACGGTTTAGGCCCATACATCGCCAAGAACTGTCAAAGTTCTAAGATCCTTGATGCTTTTGATAAACCGGAGAACATCATCGAGCCGGCCATCGCCCGAAAGCCAAAAAGTGTGCTGATTATCGATGCGGCAGACTTTGGTGGTCAAGTTGGCGAAGCTTTGCTGGTAAAAAGCGAAAATATTCCGGACACAACCTTGAGCACCCACACCTTTCCGCTCAAGGTAATCGCCAAGATGATTGAGACCGATGCCCAGGCTGAGGTAAAATTTCTGGGGGTTCAGCCGAGAAGTGTCGAATTAGGAGAAACAATGTCGGTTGAGGTAAAAATGGTCGCAGAAGAAATAATCGGCGCCATCGCCTAAAAGTCTAGAGGCCCATAGGCCTATAGGCCTTTAGGGCGAAAATTAGGAGGGTAAAATATGCACGAAATGCACATGATCAAAGATCTGCTCGATGATTTATTGAAAGCTGCCAATAAGAATGAGGCGGCGAAGGTCTGTAAGGTCTATTTAAAGATGGGCGAGTTCACAGAAATCAATCCGGAGATTCTGACCCATTATTTTAAAGAGCATGCGAAGGGGACGGCAGCCGAAGGGGCGGAGATTTCGATTGAATCTAGTCCGACTAGAGAGTTGCGGTTAGTATCATTCGATTGTGAATAAAT
>JBDRIF010000130.1:0-2214 GCA_043816125.1 bacterium | reverse complement strand
CCAGTTAATGGCTAAGCGAAAGTGGGTCACTGCCATCTCTTTCTGAGTGTAGCGGGTCTCCGGGTCGGCAACCAAGCGTCCAGCGAGAATAACCTTATTTAGTCCTCTTGTCATTTATTTTCACCCCCTTCTTTATTAGCACTTCAACTTTCTGGTAGAAGGAAAGCAATCCTATTACCAGGCCGGTTTGATTTGTTTCACGAGGGGATTGGGTCTTAGGGTGTCGTAATTACGACACCTTGCAGCCATTTCAGCTATGGTATAGAATAACTAATAATGTTAATTCAATTGTTATTAGTTTGTCTTTTTGTTCTAAACCTGATGTTGTTGTGGAAGTATCGCTCAACGAAATATCAGATCATTGGTTTCACGATTATGGCGATCTTGCCTTTACTCTCCGTTTTTCCAGCTCAACCCCGATTTGATCTTGATTTTTTCTGGTGGAAATTTGCCGCGATCCTCGCGATATTAGCCGGGACGCTTCTGAATGTTTGGACAAAGAGAGAATATTTTAAACGTCAGATATCACCGACTGCCGAACCGCAGGAGTTAATAACTACCGGGCCTTATCAGTTTCTGCGTCATCCTCTCTATCTCAGCGCAATTTTTAGTTTTGTCGGTTGGTGGTGGTTGTGGTCTGCGGTTTATGGCTTTTATTTTGGGATGTTAATTCTGCTCTCTCTCTGGGTTTTTGCCTGGTTTGAAGAAAAGTATATTCTGGAGCCCAAGTTTGGACAACAGTTCGTAACTTACAAACAGCAAACAGGCATGTTTTGGATAAAATGAATAAAGACTTTGCTGAAGCAGCATATACCTCCGACAATCCTACAAAACTAACTCCTGAAGCAGAAAAATTGAAAAAACAGATCCTCAATCAACGGGTCAATCAAATTAAGGTAACGGCCGACACTTCGGTAGCTGATCTGGTGGAAGGGATGGCCGGGATGTCGATCCAGGCTCGTAACCTGGGCGAGTGTGCGCAGGTCTTAAAAAACCTCTACCAGGACAAAGATCGCCCGACAGTATTTCTCGGTTTGGCCGGGCCATTAATTGCCGCCGGCTTGCGTAAGGTGATCAGGGATCTGGTCGTTAATAAAGCGGTCGATGTCATTGTCTCTACCGGCGCCGTAATTTACCAGGATATTTATGCCTCTTTCGGCCACGGACATTTTGTCGGCTCACCGCAGAGCGATGATTCGGAGTTGAACGATCTTCAGCTCGATCGAATTTATGATACCTATATCGACGAAGCGATGGTCAGTCGGACAGATCGCTTTTGCAAACTGGTTGCAGATGAGATGAAGCCGGGCAATTATTCCAGCCGAGCTTATATCGATTTCTTGTCCAATAGAATAGAGGATGAAGAGTCGATCGTCTATCAGTGCAAAAAACACGGTGTCCCTATCTTTTGTCCGGCGTTAAATGATTCTTCAATTGGAATCGGTTTGACGGAACACAGAGTGAGGGCGGCCGAGGAGAAAAGAGAACCGCTGGTGATCGATTCTATCAGGGATAATATCGAATTGGTTCAGCTAGTTGTAAAATCACCCAAAACTGCAGCTATTTATGTTGCCGGTGGGGTTCCCAAGAATTTTATCAATGATTCAATCGTGATGGGACAAATTTACGGACACGAGCGGGGGCATGATTATGTTATTCAGGTGACGACTGCGGTGACGCAAGAT
This sequence comes from bacterium, assembly GCA_043816125.1. Lineage (GTDB taxonomy): Bacteria > Margulisbacteria > WOR-1 > O2-12-FULL-45-9 > O2-12-FULL-45-9 > JBDRIF01. Next base: position 529 of record JBDRIF010000130.1, on the reverse strand, counting down.
GGGGGGCTTTCCAGTTCAACTCCGAGCGAAGGGCGCTCGTGGGGGAAGATCGAAAAAGATGCCAAGTATGCGATGGCCTGGGTTGAGCCGAGTGTCTCTCTCCCTCTCTTAGCGGGCTATGTTTTTGGCAAAAAGCTGACTAATGATCGCTCAAGGTTAAAACTGGAATGGGACAAAAACCAGGATCTAAAGAAGTTATAATTTTAACCGGCGGCGCCGGGTTCATCGGCAGTTGTTTTCTTTGGAAACTCAACCAAGAAGGCGAAAAAAATATCATTGTTGTCGACGAAATGGTTGAGGGGGATCCTAAGGGTAAAAACCTTTTCGACAAAGACTTTCTCGATTTTTACGATAAAGATGATTTTATTGGCAAGATCAGGGCGAATTCTTTTCCTCACAAAATAAAAGCGATCTGGCATATCGGGGCTTGTTCTTCGACAATGGTAATGGATAAAGAATTCTTGCGGCAGAATAATACCGAATATTCCAAAACACTGGTTGAATTCGCTCTGAAAGAAAATATCCCATT
>JBDRIF010000129.1:0-2065 GCA_043816125.1 bacterium | reverse complement strand
AGCCGAACTATCGTCAACAATATTGAATGAGCCGGCAATAAAATAGTGCTTAACCGGGGTCAGAGACAGATTTAAATTGTATGTTCTTCGAAATGGTTCCGCTCCATCCTGCTCCTGTCGATTTTCCAGCTCGACATTGGTTGATAAAGTCGCCTGATCAAGTCCGATAGTCGCCAGACCAATATTCAACCGTTGATAATTAGTCGTCTCTTCCGAAGGGGAGCGACGGAGCCATTTTTCTGTCGAGCCCTTGAGGCTGGTCGAGACAAAACCGAGTTGATAAATTGTTTCGGCAGCATTCTTGGTTATTATCCGCCTGATCTGCGAGCCGGTAACTGGGTCGTTACTCTCATCAACTTCAGTAAAATTATAAGAAAGAGAGGGGAGACCGGCGGGGACTAACTGCGCTTTGGCAGTTTTGAATAGATTTTCATAATAGGTCCCACCCTGTAAGTATTTTTGATATTCATAATTTCCCTGCGCCCCAAAAAGTGAGCCCGGTCGATAGCTTAAGCCTGCTCCGTATTCCCAAACATCTTGTTTCGGATCGGCTTCGGCGATTGGTTTAAATTTTAGGCCGACTCTCTTCAAATGTCCCTGTAAGCCGACCTGCCCGAGTTTGGTATTGAACTTAATCTGCCCCGCCTTACCGGTCTCCTTGGTGGAGCCATCGGTTAAAATGTCCAGATCGTGGTAAGAAAAAGCCCCCTCCCCTGCCAAGGTCAGATTTTGCGAGGAATAATTAATGTCACTTCCGATCACATAATGTTTTTGGGGGTTGGTCACCTCGCCGGTCGCATTTTGGCGAATTGCAGCCGCATCAGACAAAGAATCGGAATCATCTAGAAAAGTAGCGGCAACCTTTAGGTTGCCAGCTGGCATATAAGTTGCTCGCAACCCGTAAGTAGCGTGGTTATAAAGTGTTTGGCGATAGTCGTAAATAACAGTCACCACCGATTTCAGATCGACAACTCTTTTTAAGAAGGAGATCGTACCTGATTGATAGTCAATAGAGTAGTCGTCTCCGCGCTGCTGCAGAACACCGTCAACATTGACCCTTTCACTGTCAATAACTACCGGGGCATTATCAAGTTGATAAGGCCCTTGAGTATTGTCACCATAAAAGCGGGCAAACTTTTCTTCCCCTTTTGGTGAAGAGTAGAGCGCTTTGAAACCCCAACGATCCCCCTCCCCTTTTACCCAACCACCGGATAAGACCCTGTCGAGCCTGGTAAATTCTGTTCCTGTAAAATCAGCAGTAAAATCCCCTAAGTAAGCCTCAAAACTTCCCCGTTTTAACAGAATTGATATCTCTTCGTCCCGTTCACCAATTTGAGTGATACCGGTAGCTGAGGTTCGATAAATACTCGCTTCAATATCTGTATCGGCCGCCTTGCCGGCAACATTAATTCTTAAAGTCTCTTCACGAGTCTGGGCCGTCCCCGCCGCGTACCCCTCTTTGGAACCGGTCAGCGATCTCGTTTTAAAAGAGATCGTCTGACTGCCGGTAATTTTTAGAGGGCCCGTTTCCAGGCTGGCAGGTTTACTGATAGTGACCTCTTCACCTGTTACCGGCAAAGAGTGAATTACTTCGGCCTCGGCAGTTAGATAATCCGGCAGGGGGACATAGGCCGGCAAACTTTCGGCCGACGGCATCGCTGTAAGTTGATACCAGACTTTGCTCTCCGACCAACTCGCTTTAGGTGGCGGCCGCAAACCAAAACGTTTTAAAACATTGGCATAATCAGTTGGGACTTCGGCATGAACGGGGTAACGAATCCAGACGGTAAAATAATGGCTGCCAATCTGATAATCTTCGGGGATACGAAAATGCCCCCACCAGTAGCCGTCATGAAATTCGGTTTCGATCCGCTGATCACGGTCAGAGTTCAAAGTCACCTTTTGCGCTGCCCGTAAAGTTTTGATTCTTAAAGTTACTTCCTGACCTACGTAAGGGGGATATTGCGGAGAAAAGGCCAAACCATATTCGTCTGTGTAGATAGCCTGATCGGCAGTTTCTCCACAAACAGGCAAGGCCAGAAAAAAAATACATATGATAATACCG
>JBDRIF010000128.1:0-5006 GCA_043816125.1 bacterium | reverse complement strand
GGCGGCCCGGACTCATTTGGCAGTAATTGTTGATGAACATGGTGTCGCCTCCGGCTTAGTGACTCTGGAGGATCTGATCGAGGAGATTGTCGGTGAGATCCACGACGAGTTTGAACGGGACGAAAAACAATTGCAAAAACTTGAGGACGGGTCCTGGCTGGTCGACGGCCGGATGTCGGTCAACGATCTGAACGATGAGCTGGGAATATCTTTGCCCGAGCGTGATTATGATACTGTCGGCGGGTTTGTTCTCGGCCAGCTGGGGCGGATACCGGCGGTCGGCAATTCTACTCGTCATGAAGATCTATTATTTAGCGTTGAACGGATCCATCGGCGGAGAATTATCAGACTAAAAATTTCCCGGCTGGAAAATGCCATTGGAGAAAAACTAGTTGGCGGATAAAATGGGCTTTGATAACGAAAAATATTTAAATGAGCAGACTCAGGCGATAGTCGAAAGGGTGGGGCAGTTTGACAACAAGCTCTATCTGGAGTTTGGCGGAAAACTTGTCTTCGACTATCATGCCGCCAGAGTCCTGCCCGGATTTGATCCTAATGTTAAGATCCGTTTGCTGCAGAAGTTAAAGGACAAAGCGGAACTATTGCTTTGTATCTATGCCGGGGATATTGAGCGGAGAAAAGTTAGAGCCGATTTTGGTATTACTTATGATGTCGCTGCTTTTAAATTGATCGACGACCTAAGAGAGTGGGGGATTGATGTCCTGGGGGTTGTTATTACCAGGTTCAACAAACAGCCAGCAGTCGAGATATTTAAAAACAAATTAGAACGGAGAGGAGTCAAAGTTTATACTCACACAGCAACCAAAGGATATCCTCACGATGTCGGCCTGATTGTTAGTGACGAAGGGTATGGCGCGAATCCTTACATTGAGTCTACCAAGCCGATCGTGGTTGTCTCTGCTCCGGGGCCGGGGAGTGGCAAGTTGGCAACCTGCCTCTCTCAGTTGTATCACGATTATCGGCAGGGGAAGAAGAGCGGCTATGCTAAATTTGAAACTTTTCCGATCTGGAGCATCCCATTAAAACACGAAGTTAATGTCGCCTATGAAGCGGCGACCGCAGATCTACAAGATTTCAACCTGGTCGATCCTTTTCATATGAAAACTTATAACCAAAGTACCATTAATTATAATCGTGATGTTGAGGCTTTTCCTCTGGTCGAAAAGATACTGGAAAAAATTACCGGGACCGATTCGGTTTATAAATCGCCGACCGACATGGGGGTTAACCGGGCAGGTTTTGGTATTGTGGACGATAAAATTGTTAGAGAGGCAGCTCGTCAAGAGATAATAAGGAGATACTTTAAATACGCATGCGAATATGCTGTTGGGTTGGCGGATAAAATAACGATTAACAGAATCAAGGAGGTCATGGATGAATTGGGATTGAAGCCGGAAGAAAGAACGGTCGTTGAGCCTGCCAGAAAAGCTGCCGAGCAGGCCAAGAAAAAGGGCAAGGGGAACGAAGGTTTCTTTTGCGGTGCAGCAATTGAGTTGAAAAAAGGTGTCGTGATAACCGGGAAGAATTTTGCGCTGATGCACGCGACTTCAAGCTTGATATTGAACGCGTTAAAGAAATTAGCCAAAATCCCGGATAAAATCCATTTGTTATCCCCAAGTATTATTGAGTCTACCGGTCGTCTAAAAAAAGATTATTTAGGCTCAAAGACCGTTAGCTTGGATCTGGGGGAAACATTAATGGCACTAGCCATGAGCGCGACCGCTAATCCGGCAGCGCAAATGGCCATGGAAAAACTGGCAGAACTAAAAGGTTGTGAAGTTCACTTAACTCATATGCCAACATTGGGCGATGAGGCTGGGTTAAGGCGTTTGGGGGTAAATGTAACCAGTGATCCAAATTTTTCAAGCAATAGCTTGTACTCGGGGTAAAAAAAATGACAAAGTATATATTTATTACGGGCGGAGTAGTCAGTTCATTGGGGAAGGGGATCACTGCAGCTTCTTTGGGTCGGCTGCTAAAATCAAGAGGGATTTCTGTTACTATCCAAAAACTTGACCCGTATATCAACGTTGATCCGGGGACGATGAATCCCTATCAACATGGAGAGGTCTTTGTGACGGAGGATGGAGCTGAGACCGATCTCGATCTGGGACATTACGAAAGATTTATCGATGAGAACTTGGGTAAATCGAGCAATATAACGACCGGTATGGTCTATTGGTCTGTTATAACCAGGGAGCGAAGAGGTGATTATCTGGGTGGGACGGTGCAGGTTGTCCCTCATATTACTAATGAGATCAAAGAAGGTATCCGGGCCGTGACCAAGAACAAACAATATGATGTTGTGATCTGTGAAATAGGGGGGACCGTTGGCGATATCGAAGGATTGCCGTTTTTTGAGGCAATTCGTCAGTTTCGCAAAGAAGTTGGCCGTAATAATTGTGTCAATATCCATGTGACCCTGGTCCCTTTCTTAGACACAACTCATGAATTCAAAACGAAGCCGACTCAGCATAGTGTAATGAAGCTCAGAGAGATCGGCATTCAGCCCGACATAATTATCTGCCGTTCCAAACACCCCTTAAGTGCCGAACTGAAGGATAAGATCTCATTGTTTTGTGATGTGGCGAATGAAGCTGTTATCGGCTTATCCGATGTCTCTTTGCTCTACGAGGTTCCGGTGGTACTTGGTCAGGAGTGTTTGGATGAGATTGTTATCCAGTATCTTTCTTTGCCGGTCAGAAAACGAGATATCAGAGAATGGACCGAGATGGTCGATAAGATGAAGAACCCGCAAAAAGAGGTGACCGTTGCTATCGTCGGTAAATATACTCAGCTCGAAGATTCCTATATTAGTATTGTAGAGGCGCTCAAACATGGCGGGATTGCTCAGCGGACTAAGATCAATCTCAAGTGGGTTAATGCGGAGGAATTGGAGCAGGAAGATAATCTGGAAGGTGTTTTTGGCGAGGTTCAAGGGATCATTGTCCCTGGTGGATTTGGACCGCGGGGGGTGGAGGGGAAGATCAACGCGATCCGGTATGCCCGGGAGAATAAGATCCCATATTTTGGCCTTTGCCTGGGGATGCAGACGGCGGTTATTGAGTTTGCTCGTAATGTGTTGAATTTAAAGGGAGCCCATTCAACCGAGCTGGATACCGAGACCGAGTACCCTGTTATTGATTTGATGGAAGAGCAGAAGAGTGTAAAAAATATGGGTGGGACGATGCGACTGGGGGCTTATCCTTGCAGTATTAAGAAAGATACTTTACTTCATCAGGCTTATGGCCAAAATGCTGTTGATGAGCGACACCGCCACCGTTTTGAGTTTAACAATAAATATAAAAAACAGTTTGAAGAAGCGGGGATGGTCTTTTCGGGTCTCTTTCAAAAAGCTGATTTAGTCGAAGTGGTAGAAATTCCCGACCACCCGTGGTTTTTAGCGACACAATATCATCCGGAGTTTAAATCAAGACCGACCAAACCGCATCCGTTGTTCGTTTCATTTGTTAAAGCTACCGCTGAATTTCAGCCCTTGGAGGCTTTTTAGCTTATTCTTACTTAGATAATGTTCTATCTCGTTTACAATTCTTAATGGTGCTTGTGTATCAACAAAATTTGCCGTCCCGACCTGAATTGCTGATGCTCCGGCCAGGAAAAATTCAATCGCGTCACTCCCGGTCATGATTCCGCCGATACCGATAATCGGAATTTTTACCGCTTGAGCTACCTGATAAACCATTCTGACCGCGATCGGTCTGATCGCCGGGCCCGACAAGCCCCCCATCGGCCGTCCAATTCTTGAAGTCTTCTGATGAATATCGATCGACATTCCCAAAACCGTATTGATCAGGGAAAGAGCGTCGGCACCGGCTTTTTCAGCCGCTTTGGCGATCACGGTTATATCTGTAACGTTGGGAGAGAGTTTAACGATCAGCGGTAGTTTTGTCTGTTTACGGACCGCTTTGACTAGCTCCTCGGTCACTTTAGGATCGGTCCCAAAAACCATCCCCCCTTTGTCGACATTGGGGCAGGAGATGTTCAGTTCCAGGGCGGCGACAGTTTTCTGGCTACTCAATCTTTTGGCCAGTTCGGCATACTCTTTGATCGAATCACCGGCGATATTGGCAATGACTGGGATGTTGAATTTGGCCAGGAAGGGGAGGCGGTTAGTAATGAAATCGTCGATCCCTTTGTTTTGCAGGCCGATTGAGTTGAGCATCCCGGCCGGTGTTTCGACGATCCTAGGGGGTGGATTTCCTTCGCGAGGTTCCAATGTTATCGTCTTAGTCACGATCGCGCCTAATTTGCTTAAGTCAACAAATTTCGATGCTTCTTCACCGTAGCCAAAGGTTCCGGAGGCTACCATAACCGGGTTCTTCATCTTTATGCCGGCTATTGTTGTTTCGAGTGTTACCATTTGATCTCCTTTGAATTAAATACAGGACCGTCTTCACATACTTTTTTATATCCATTTATTGTTTCAATTACACACCCCAGGCATGTCCCGAAGCCGCAAGCCATTCGCTGTTCAACCGAAACCTGACAATCGATTTTCTTCTTGGCTGCGATTTCGGCAACAGCTTTGAGCATCGGTTTTGGTCCGCAGGCATAGATCGTCGTTTTTTCATATAAATTTGTCGGCATAGCGTTATTTTGAATGCCAGTCAATAACTCGGTAACAAAACCTTTTTCTCCGTAACTCCCATCATCTGTCGTAACGTAAACTTTGTCAGCGATATCCATAAATTCTCGTTCTAATAGAGCATTCTCTTTTGTGTTTGCGCCGATCAGGACAATGATTTTGGAGTTTGGTTGCTTGAGTTTGGCTGTCAGTTCCATCAAGGGGGCAACTCCCATGCCGCCTCCGACGACTATATGCAGTTTTTTATTGTTGTCTATTGAGAAACCATTTCCTAGAGGGCCGAGAATATCTAGCTCTGTACCGACTTTTGTTTGGGAGAGAAGTTTTGTTCCTTGGCCGACAACTTCATAAAGAAGTTCAAAGGCTTTATTCTGTGGCA
>JBDRIF010000127.1:0-3869 GCA_043816125.1 bacterium | reverse complement strand
TTTCTTCTCTTGGCAAAAGTATTCATCTTTTGCAAATCGAGCGGATTGAGCTGATAAATTTGCGACCCGGCTAAATGGAACAAAGCCATAGAATCGGAGAGATCCCCGATTGTCTTGAGAAAAGCGATCAGCAGCTGAACTTCAGGGGCAAAATATAAGCCCCCTGCCCCGGAAAACTGATAAGGGAGACTATTAACCCTTAAAGCCTGTTCAAAATGTTCGGCATCTTTGTTTGACCGGACCAAAATCGCAAAATCGCGATATTGTTTCCCGTCTTCATACTTTTTCTTAATCGTTTGCGCCACCCAATCGGCTTCGGATCCGATCCGGTCAAAATGAAAGTGCTCGATCGCTTTATTGGGCAATTTCTTGGCCGCCCGCAGTTTCTTATCAATCTTCGCTTTGACCTCGAGCCGGTCGGGATTGTTAAATTTTATCAGCCGGTGAGCCATATCCAGGATTATCTGCGACGAACGATAGTTGCGGATCAAAACAACTTTTTTTGTTTTCCTAAAAGCTTTTTCAAAGTTAAGTATATTGGATATCGCGGCACCCCGAAATTTGTAAATTGAGTTGTGAACAACGACATTGTCAGCCACGAAGTTATGGGCACGGTCAATTTCAAGATCGTATGTTGTTATTTTTTTAATCTCTGATTTGATGTCAGTTACTCGCTCATAGACCACCTTATTATTTATTAATACCGGTAAATAATGTCCCAAAAGAATATTGCCAGCCGGCATGACCAGCGCAGGTCGATGTCTTTTGTTAAGTGCGCCTAAACGGAATCTAGCTTCCAATCTAGCGCCAGTAAGCACCTCCAGCTTTGAGGCTAGTTCCCCCAATTTAGCCAAATCCTGACTCACCACACGTACCCTAATACCATTTTTTGACCTGGTATAAGCTATGTTAAAATCCTTCAACAGACCCAAGACACGAGGGTCCGATGTTTCTAAAGATAATTGATGACGAACTTGAGGTTTGATTAGAATTTTGTTTCTTCCGCCCTTGGAGCGGTATTTGCGCTGACACAATTCCAAAAGAATCTTGACCCGGGCTTTCCCCCCCCGCTTAACCGCTCCCAAACAAAAATGGTGCGCTCCAAGATCTATGTCAAAATCATAAGCCAGACGCTTAGCCCCAATTTCAGTGTCAATCTCTTTGTAAAGAGCCTGTAAAAGTTCTTCTTTGATAACAATCCTTTCTCTCGTTTGAAAACAAACTGTCGGAATACCATATTCTAATGACCAAAGCACTTCGTGATACCGGGCCAACTCCTCAGTATGGAAACCACGCAAGCCAATAACATAATCAGCTGAACGCTCTAATTTTAATCTGGTGACCAGGTCATTTGTCACTCCCATACGCCAGCCCAAGCCAGTCCGATACATTAAATAGACATAGTAAACATCTTTTATAGTCGGTTTATTGGGCACATAGCAAAACATTTTATGATTGCTAGTTGCCGTGATTGATTTTCCGCTTTCAGTTTTCAAGGTGATCAGGCGACAATGCTTCTTATTTTTCATTACTTTCTTGACTGGCGCAAAAGAAACGTTTCCCCTGCCCACAGCAGCCACAACCTCCTCTCCGATCTTAATATCTCTAATCTTCTTTCGACCACCTCTCACTAATATATTTGTCTCCCCAGGCAAGCACTGGTCATCATCTCCGACGACAGTCAAATTTGCTCTCTTCCCGGCCAACAACTTCAACAGTTCAAACTGGGCATAATTTGTATCTTGAAATTCATCGACCAGGATATATTTATATTTTTTCTGGAATTCCTTTAAGATCTTCGGTTTCTTTCTAAATAAATGAAGGACTAAGCCGACCTGGTCAGAAAAATCGACAAACCCTTTTTTGAGTTTTAGCTTTTGATACTTGTCATAAACTTTGGCAACCTCTAATTGCTCTTTATCTTTTGCCTGTCGGGCCCACTGAAGATACTCTCGTGGCGAGATCGCTTCGTCCTGTGCCCGGCTAATCACTTTAACCAAAGCTTCCAAATGTTTGGTCGGGTTGCCTAATGATTTAAATTGTTTTAACGGCAGTTCAAAGAGATGTTCGCGTAAGAAAACCAGTTGTTCCGGCAACGAGAGAACCCGGTAGTCCGGGCCAAGACCAAGTTCGATGGCGTAATCTCGCAAAACTCTGTCGCCAAAAGAGTGGAAGGTAGAAATGGCAACATCGATATATCCGTAAGGGACCAACTGATCGACGCGGATCTCCATCTCTTCGGCCGCTTTATCGGTAAAGGTTAACGCCAAGATATCTTCGGGCTTGGCTTTTTTGGAGGAGATGAGATAAGCGATCCGTTCGATAATTACCTTGGTTTTTCCGGTCCCTGCCCCGGCAATAATTAAGAGGGGCCCTTGTCCATGGGTAACAGCTTTTTTCTGTTCGGGGTTCAGCACTATTTAATTATAACACGGTCAAATCCATCGATTTCAACAATATCAACCTTTACATCTTCCTCTTTGGAGGTCGGGATTACCCGGCCGACAAAATTCGGTTCGATCGGCAGTTCACGATGTCCCCGATCAACCAACGCGGCTAGTTGCACCTTGGCCGCCCGCCCATAGTCTTTTAGGCCGTCAAGGGCCGCCCTGGCTGTCCGGCCGGCATAAATAACGTCGTCAACTAAGACTACTGTCTTGTCGGTCACAGTAAAAGGCATATTTGATTTACGAACCTCAACATATTGACCTTTCTGAGTTAAATCGTCTCGGTAGAGAGAGACATCGATCGCTCCGACAGGAATCTCAATCTCCTCTTCTCGCTTGATAATCTCGGCTAAGCGGTGGGCCAAAGGGACACCACGCTGGATCACGCCGACCAGCACTAGATTAGTCACCCCTTTGTTCGCCTCAACAATTTGATTGGCGATCCGTTTCAGCGCCCGATTGATCTCAATATCATTCATGATCACTTTAGCCGGGACTGCCTTTGTTTTCTTTTTTGCCATAAATAGCCTCCTTAAATCAGTCTTTGAACAGCGTCATATATTGCGGCAACTTTTTCCGCCTTGTTCGATTCGACATAAACCCGGACAATCGGCTCGGTCCCCGAAGGTCTGGCCAAAACCCAGCTCCCGTCGGCAAGAGTCAGTTTAACCCCATCAATTTTATTAACACTCTTGATCTTAAGATTGGACAATTCTGTCGGGGTCTCTTCGCGTAATAATTTCATGAAAGCTTGTTTCTCTTCTTCTTTTAATTCCAGATTGTATCTGGTATTTACGACCGGTCCGACTTTGGCAATTAATTCTGCCCAAAGCTGAGATAAAGGTTTTTGGCGTTTGGCCAACATCTCCACCACCAGCAGACAAGCCAAGATCCCGTCTTTTTCGGGGATATGCCCTTTAATAGACAAGCCACCACTCTCTTCCCCGCCGATGATAACCGGCTCTGCCAACATTATTTTCGCAATATGTTTGAAACCGACCGGTGTTTCATGCACCGTAATCTCATGTTTCGCTGCCACCCGATCGATCAGATGGCTGGTTGCAACTGACCGGACAACAGAACCTTTGAACCCCCTCTCCTTCACCAGATAATCGATCAGCAAAGGAATGATCATGTTAGCCGAATAAAAGACCCCTTTTTCGTCGACAATTCCAAACCGGTCGGCATCTCCATCATTGGCCAACCCCAGATTGGCCTTTGACTCCACAACTCGGCTTTTAAGTTCTTCTAAACGGCTATCTTCCGGTTCGGGGTTATCGCCGCCAAAGAGGACATCTCGCCAGCCATGCAACACTTCTACTTCGTAACCATAACTTTTTAGGATCCGATCAAGATAACCCCGCCCAGCCCCGTACATCGGATCAAAGACAATTTTAAACTTGGTCTTTTTGATTATTTGAG
>JBDRIF010000126.1:0-4114 GCA_043816125.1 bacterium | reverse complement strand
AAAAGCAGATTTAAGGAATTATTGGGCGCGGCCGAACAGAAGTTGTTGGAGCGTTTTGGTCCGGAATCACCCCTGGCCCAAAAAGTTGCGGCTGATAGGGCGTTTTATGTACTAAATGGTTCTATCCCTTTGCCCGACATTATTGGTCTAGATTCGTTTTTTGATAATCTACAGGTTTTGAGAGTATTTTTTGGTATCGATGAATATGTCACCTCGCTCGAACAATTAGGCAGACAGCGTCCGTTGTTGGAATTTCGTCCCACAGCTATTAGCCGCTTAAGATATGGGGAGGATGAAGCGGTAGCCAAACTGGTGACTTTTTACGAGAGATCCAAGGGAGCTATTAATTCTGAACAGAAAGAAGAAGTTGAAACGGCGGTCAGATTCCTTGTTCAGTATTATGTCAATAATCGAGAGGCGATATTAACACGAGCCGACTCGCGCCCTGATATTGCCGGCTATAATGCCGGAACAGCGGAATTTTTGTTCGAAGATGGTGACCGGAGGGTTTATGGCGAAGGGAGCCAAGCCCAGGCCGCTCTTCGTGACGGCGTCAGGATGACAGCTGCCGGTTTGGAGAGAATTGATAGACGGCTTAGTCCTCATCGATTTGTAGAAAAAGACCGGGAATTTCAGAAAGAATTGAGAAGGACATCGATCGCCTGGAAAATATTTGGTCCAGACTTTCCGATTGATCAACTAGTCTCTGATCCAAAAACAAGGACCAGGGTGGTGAAATGGTCACAAGATCCTAAGAAAAGAAGACATGATCTGGCCAGCGCAACGCCAGAAGCAGCGGCGATTTATGCTCAGATGAAATTGAATAAGCCGAGACTTGACCGGAGAAACGAGCAGATTAGAGCGGATAAAATTGCTGAATTTGAAACAAGGGTCCATGTGGCAGCCGCAATAATTAATGCTGCGGGGGAAAAGCAGATTGATGAAGTGGAACTCGAGCGGATGTTAACGCATGCCCGAAGAGAGGCGAAAACAATTGCCGACCGAGAAATCTATGAATTGTCCCAAGGAGAAGATCTTGCTCCGTTAGAGCGTTTCATTATTAGCAGGCTGCCAAGAGAAGTCTCTTTATCGGAAGGGAGTCCGGAAAAATTTACTTTGATCGATTTTTTTCGCTGGGCGATCATTGGGGGCGCTACTACTGTCCTGGAGATGCTCCCTAAGTTGCCTATTGAATGGCGGAGTGCTTTTGCCGGGGCCAGAATCAGATTAATACGGGAAGACGGGAATATCGATAGGGCCGCGCAAACAATGGCTCTCTTACCACCAGATTCCGTTATTAGTTTGCCCGGAGTTAGATTGGGGACCGCCGAAAAACCGATCGATCTCGGCTTAACGGAGATCGAATATCAGGCTTATCATTGGATTACTTTGCCAGAGGCTGAGTTTGATCGAAGATTCCCTAATGCAGGGATAGCTGTTGTTACTGCGGCGACTGCTCTAATGAGAGAAAATCAGTGGAGCTTGCCAAAGGTGGAGAAAGAACTTAAGCGTAGACTGAATGAACGTTCAGCGGCATTGGCTGGTCTTTATGCCCCTCGTTCAATTCTCCATGTCAGAACTCTCACTCTCGGTTGGCCAATGACCTTAGGTCCCAGAGTGACAAGTGACAAATTTGGGAAAATTACTGTCCGTCCGGCATTGTTTGCCGGAGCAATTATCAGCGGCACGCTACCAGGCGTCATTAAAAATACTGATTTTACCAGTGCCGATATATCGAGAATTGATATGAGCGAGGTAAAGTTAGATGGCAAAGCTGATCCCAAGAAAACGTTAGGGCCCAAGATCGATCCTTATGTTTTTGATAAGGGACAAGGGGAATCAATCGTTGCGGCCGCAAGGAAAGACTTCAGCGATGTTGCCAGTATTGCCGACATAGTGCAAAAAGTAGACTTAGTTGTTGAATTGAAGAATGATAGGGTTTATTCCTTTGTCGAGGAACGAGTTGCCGCCTTAAGGCAAGAGGTAAAGCGCTTTTTGAGCGAAACCGAGTTCGGAAGATTTGATAAGTATTTTGTAGGCAGAAGTGCAGAAGAGGCTGTGACTTTCTTGAGCTTGTCGGCTTCACAGATGCTAAAAACAATAAGAGGGAAGAAGCTGTCTCCGGAGGGGGTTTTCCCCTTAGATGATTCAAAACTGACTCATCCGCAAAAGAGGACTTTGCTTCTTTATGCTCGAGCCGCCCAGCTGGGCTCTTTGGTCAAGGCGACCGAGAAGATCGACCCGGCGACCAGATTTGTTGACTTAGAAAAAGGAGAGCATGATGTTGTTGCTTGGCGCAATCGGGTTATAACCGAAGTATTATACGTCAATAGGCAGCCTGGTTGGTTTAGCCGCGGGATAAGGCTGACAACTGTCGATCCGAACAAGAGTGTTTTTACCGGAGCTATTATGCCGCATGAAGAAACGAAATTACCGAAGGGCTTTGATCGGGAAGCGGAAGGGGTTTATGTCTTCAAAAAGATGACAGGCGCTGGCTTACAGGAAGATGCTCATGGTAAGCGAGTTTAAGTCTTTTTTGTATCCCACGGACTAACATTCGGAAAATGTTCCATAAAGAATTTTCTGTTGGCTCGAATAACCGCCGACTGATCGGCGAACTTATCATAAACGTTGGGAAGCCCCCTGTGATACCCAAACTGCTCGGCAAAATCTTCCATTAAGTTTGTTCGGCCATAATCTGTGGTGTAGCCGGAAATGTTCTTGTCCGTTTCCATCGTCATGCTGTCGAGGAATCTGGAACATAATCTGGCCGTGTAGTACCAGCCTTCTGTTTTAATAAGGTCCTTGGCATCATGCATAAAATCGATCCCCCAAGTGATCCAGAGAGCCAATTTCTTGAGGCTCCCCATAAAATCACGACTATAACCATTAATTGCCAGGAATTCTTGATAAGTTTCACTGGTCATTTGGTCAAAACGGGCATGGCCAAATTCATGGTGCATGGTCAGCTGCGCGTTTCGATGCAAAGTGGTATCAGCTGTTTCCAGGTCCAACTCATTGAGAGTTGTTTCATAGACGTACATTGACCGGTCAACATGGTCATAAGCCATTAAGGCTGAGCCCCACTCCTGCTCTTTGCGAATTGATCTTAATTGCTTCAGATCTTCGGGGTGAATAGCAAATAAAAAACCTTCCAGCCGGGCTGTCTGATGCACGTTTAGCCCGCCAAGTATCCGCACGCCGTATTTTGAGGCGATGGACTCCCTGATCTCCAGTGTGCCTGTTGGCAGTTCGGGCGGCATATCTGCCAGGCGATCTGTCTTCTCCCAATGTTGGGCTACCAGTTCTTGAATGTCTTCCCGGTATTCATAGCGTTGTCGTTTGCCGGTGGCATCAATTTCTAAAACACCGGCCCGGTCAAAATGCCATTCGGGCGGGATCCTGGAGCGAAAAATCGGAGGATTTTCCATGACCAGATAATGCAGGTTGAGCCAGGCGGCGAAACGTCTTTCTTCGGGCGGCAGCCGAAGAGTGTTGAAAGCTCGCAATTCCCTGTTTTGAGGCTCGCTCAGTAAATCCGATAATTTACCGGATTTAATTAGGATTCTAAGCAATTTCTGATAATTGCCGGCATCAAGCTGGTTATAGTCTTTCTGGCCAGTTTGAGCGGCTCGATTAATTGCTGCCAGCCGCTGTTGAGGCACCAATCTCTTGTTAATTCTTGCTAGTATGCCCATTTGTTCTATATATATTATCGACAATAATTGGCCAAAATTTCATTTCTTCTGGGAGTGAAATTATTTGTATTAGCTGGCGATAAATATGTGCTATGAAAATACCTTCTAAAAATCATAGGCCAAGCGGCAGAGACAGCTATCTTGCGGCAAGAGATCAAAAACGCACAGATTTATATTTGCGCCGGCAGCTCTCGCGCAAAACCAAACAGTTGCAACGCAAGGAAAGGGAGCTGGCTGCGGCTGTCCGAAAATATACCGATTCTGTCGGCGAAACCAGAGCGGAGAAAGATAAATTTGAAACCTGGTTCCGCTATAACCCCAATGCTGTTCATATTGTTGATGATAAAGGGATAATTCTGGACGTAAATATTGCCTGGTGTGAAATATTTCGTGCCAGTCGCGAAGATGTTGTTGGC
>JBDRIF010000125.1:0-5373 GCA_043816125.1 bacterium | reverse complement strand
TTTTTGGTTTGGTCTTGGCGATTAGCTCACTGATCTCTTTTTGGCTGTTTTTTTCAATTTTGCCGGTTTCGGCTTGGGCTTCTGTCTCAGCCTTCTTGATAATACCCAGGGCTGTCTCTTTGAGTTTGGCAACCTGGGCCTCTTTGTCTGTCTTGTTTTTGTTGGCGGTTTCTGCCAAAAGGGCAGCTGCCTGCTGTTTTGCCTGCCTGATTATCTCGGCAGCCTTCTCCTCGATTGCTTTTATTGTGTCCAGGGTTTTTTTAGCCATGTGAGGAATAATTTTAACATAGATTTGCGAGGATTTCGAGGTCACAATTGTATGATTGGTTTTTGTTAGGCTTCCTGCTATAATTGATACCCATAATGACAGTTTACCTCGTCTGTTTCTTTTTGGCCCTGATTAGTACCTACTTATTAACACCGGTAGTCGAAAGCTTTGCCCTCAAAATTAGAGCGATCGATCTTCCTAATGACCGCAAAGTGCATCAGAGAGTTATTCCTCGTCTCGGCGGCCTGGCGATTTATTTCGGTTTCAGTGTCGCTATCGGCTTTAGCCTCTGGCTGGCTAGTTTTCAGGGGATGAAAATTGACTGGCAGATGATTATGGGGATTTTTGCCGGAGGCTCTCTTTTGGTCATTGTCGGAGCGGTTGATGACATCAAATCTATCCGGCCGATGACCAAACTGATCTGGCAAATTCTGGCCGCTTTGATCATTATCTATTTTGGTATTGAGATCACCTTCTTTTCTAACCCCTTTAATGGGATTCTTGCTTTGGGTGTATTTGCCATTCCTCTGACAATCCTCTGGGTTGTAGGGGTGACTAACGCGATGAACCTGATCGACGGTTTGGACGGTTTGGCCACCGGGGTCACCCTAATCTCGGCTTTAACTTTGTTCTTTGTGGCAATACGCACCCATCAGCTCGGAGCGGCGATTATCATGTTGGCTTTGGCCGGTTCTTCTCTCGGTTTCTTGCGTCATAATTTCTTTCCGGCAAAAATATTCCTTGGCGATTCCGGTTCGATGTTTCTCGGTTTTGTATTGGCCAGCGCTTCTATCATTGGAGTCTTAAAAACTACTCTGGTTGTTGCCCTTATTATTCCGCTTTTGGTCCTGGGAGTCCCGATCTTTGATACACTCTTTGCTATCGGCCGGCGGGTAGGGACGGGGAAGCACCCTTTTGAGGCGGATAATAAACATATTCATCACATTTTGCTGCGCGCCGGGTTTAGTCAGCGTGAAGCTGTCCTTTCCATTTATATCGTCTGCTTTATGCTCAGTTTTATCGCTCTCGTCATGGCTTTACAACGATGAAAAAAGTAATGTTTGTCTTTGGGACGAGGCCGGAAGCCATTAAAATGGCGCCAGTCATAGCCGAAGTGCAAAAATATCCCGATCAGCTGGAGCCGATTATTGTAGTGACCGGTCAACATCGCCAGATGCTAGATCAGGTCTTGAAACTATTCAACATAAAACCGCATTATGATCTGAAAATAATGAAAGATAACCAGACTTTGGCCGACATTTTAACCAGATCTCTGACCGGCTTAGAAAAGGTGTTAACAAAAGAGAAGCCCGATCTCTTATTAGTTCAGGGAGATACGTCTACTGCTTTTGCCTCTGCCTTGTTAGCCTACTATCATAAGATACCTGTCGGTCATGTGGAAGCAGGGTTGCGGACTTTTGATAAATGGCGTCCTTTTCCCGAAGAGGTCAATCGCAAACTGATCGGGGTGGTGGGTGATCTCCATTTTCCTCCGACTGATACTTCAATGAAAAATCTGCTGGCTGAAAAAGTGGCTAAAGACTCGATATTTTTAACTGGAAACACGGTGATCGATGCCTTGTTATTTGTGGCGAATCGAAAATATCAATCTGCAATTTCTTCGGCAAAGAAGATCGTTTTAGTGACAATGCATCGGCGGGAAACATTTGGTCAACAGCAGGAAGCGATGTGTGCCGCTCTGGCCAGGCTGGCCAAGAAGTTTAGTAACGAAATTGAAATTATCTGGCCGGTTCATAAAAATCCACAGGTAAAAAATTTGGTTGAGAAATTACTAGTCGGGACCCCGAATATTCGATTAATTGAGCCGCTTGATTACGAACCTTTTGTCCATTTGATGAAAGGGAGCTATTTAATAATTACCGATTCGGGTGGGGTGCAGGAAGAAGCTCCCTCGTTTGGTATCCCGGTTTTGGTGATGAGAGAGAAGACCGAACGACCCGAGGCGATAGCCGCCGGAACAGTAAAACTGGTCGGGGTCGAAGAAGAGACGATATTTAATGAGGCGAGTAAGTTGCTTACAGGGCGAAACGAGTATGATAAGATGAGCAAGGCAGTTAATCCTTATGGTGACGGTAAAGCTGCCGAGAGAATTGTGCAAGCAATTCTTTTTTATTTTGGTTTGAGGAAAACAAAACCCGAGGACTTTAAGGTTAAATGAGAAAAATTATTGTTAAAGGCGGCCGCAAACTGAACGGGACAATCAATATTTCCGGATCCAAGAATTCAGCGTTGGCAATATTGGCGGCTTCTATCCTTCTCCCCGGTCATACTATTATTAGAAATGTTCCCAATTTGTTGGATGTTCAAACAATTATCCGTGTCTTGCGTACTCTCGGTTTGCGGGCCGAATATTCCGCCTCTCAGCCCAATACCGTTGAAATCTGGAACAAAAAAGTTAATCACGTTGCTCCTTACGAATTAGTCACAAAAATGCGGGCCTCTTTCTTTGTTATCGGTCCGATCTTGGCGCGAAAAGGGATGGCCAAGGTTCCGCTCCCCGGTGGTTGTGCTATCGGTTCTCGTCCTGTAAATCTTCATATCAAAGGGCTGGAAGATCTGGGAGCGAAGGTCCGTTTTGAACACGGTTTTGTTATTGTTGAAGGGAGGCATCTCAAAGGGGCAAAAGTTTATCTTGATTTTCCTTCGGTCGGAGCGACCGAAACAGTGATGATGGCCGCTTCTTTGGCCGATGGGGAGACCCTCATTGAGAATGCGGCTTGTGAACCGGAAATTGTCGACCTGGAAAACTTTTTAAATGCAGCCGGGGCCAAGATCAGCGGGGCGGGGACCGAGAAGATTACAATTCACGGAGTTAAGGAATTGCATGCTGTGGAGCACGTGGTAATTCCCGACCGGATCGAGGCTGGTACATACATGATAGCGGCGGCGATGACCAAGGGGAGTTTAACATTAAACAATATCGTCCCCAGTCACATAGAATCTACAGTCAGAAAGCTCCAAAGTGCCGGATTGGAAGTTGTGGTGGGGGAGAAACAGGTGACCGTTTCGGCGATTAATGGGATCAACCCGATCGATCTAAATACGATGCCTTATCCCGGGTTTCCGACCGACATGCAACCGCAAATGACCGCCTTATTATCATTAGCCAAAGGGACATCTGTGATCAGAGAGACTGTCTTTGAAAATCGCTTTATGCATGTCCCCGAGTTGAACCGGATGGGGGCAGAGATTAAGCTGGAGGGACAGAGCGCTATTGTCCATGGGGTCAACCATCTCTCCAGTGCGCCGATCAAGGTTTCCGATTTAAGAGCCGGGGCCGCCTTGGTTTTAGCTGCTTTAGCTGCCGAGGGAGAGACGATTATCGAAGATCAAGAGCATCATCTGGAAAGAGGTTATGAGCGTTTGGAAGAAAAATTGAATAATGTCGGGGCGGAGGTCAGCATT
Organism: bacterium; assembly: GCA_043816125.1. Taxonomy (GTDB): domain Bacteria; phylum Margulisbacteria; class WOR-1; order O2-12-FULL-45-9; family O2-12-FULL-45-9; genus JBDRIF01. The sequence continues at coordinate 1,679 of JBDRIF010000125.1, read as the reverse complement.
GTCTGATTTTCCACAATTAATAAAGCAGATTGTTCAGGCCGAGAAGAAAGAAGGGGAGATAAACTTATTATTTGTCGATGATAAAGAGATCCACCGGTTAAATAAACAATATCGGGACAAAGATAAGCCGACCGATGTCTTGTCTTTTGAAATGAATGAGGATGGAGTGATTGGAGATATTGCAATCTCCAAGGAGACCGCTGAACGTCAGGCCAAGGAATATGGGGCGACTCTTGATGAAGAGATCAAACGATTGGTGGTTCATGGCACCCTGCATCTGTTAGGATATGATCACGGGGAGGAGATGAAAAATGCCGAAAAAACTTATGAAAAGTATTAAATATGCCAGGGCCGGAGCAAAACATGCTTTTGCTACGCAGAGAAATCTCTGGATCCATTTTGGGGTTGGGGTAGGGGTTATCGGTTGGGCGGCTAGTTTGAGGGTTAGTCAATTGGAAATGGCGATCCTGGTTATTACTATCATCGTGGTGATTGTTACCGAAATGGTCAATACAGCGATTGAGGAGACGATAAATATTCTGTCTCCCGAAAAAAGAGAACAGGCCGGATTAGCCAAAAATGTGGCGGCGGCGGCGGTTCTTTTGGCCGCCTTGGGTTCTTTGGTCATAGGCTGTATAATCTTTATACCGAGGGTAAGATAAAATGATAGAAATAATAATGTTGATCTGTTTATTGTTTTTGTCGGCGTTCTTTTCTTCTGCGGAGACCGCGATCACCAGCCTCTCCAGGGTCAAATTGAATCGGATGTTGGAAAGAAAAGTCCCCGGCGCTAAGATCGTCAAAACCTTTAAAGATAATACCAATAATTATTTACCGGTGATCCTGATCGGCAACAATCTTTCCAATGTCGGCTCTTCTGCCCTGGCCACTTCAGTAGTAATGCGTTTATTTGCCAGCCACGGCTCGACCAATATTGGGATGGCGGTCGGTGTTTCCACCGGTATCATGACATTTCTGATCCTGACTTTTGGCGAGATCATTCCCAAGACGGTGTCGATCCGTAAGGCCGAGCAGTGGTCGGCGTTTGTCGCTCCGCTGATCTTATTTTTGTCCATTGTCTTAAAGCCGCTCGCTTTTTTGATCGGTGCGATCAGTCGTCCTTTTATTCAGCTGTTAGGAGGCAAGGCGCCCGAAAAGGGACCGTTTATGACCGAGGATGATATTCAGATGGTTTTGGCAGCCGGAGAGAAAGAAGGGGTAATTGAAGAAGATGAACGCCAGATGATCAGCTCCATTTTTGAATTTGGCGATACGGTGGCCAGGGAGGTTATGACCCCCCGACCGGATGTGACGGCGATCGAAGTGGGGAAGTCCTTGGATGATGTAAAAAAATTGATTATGGAAAGTGGCCATTCACGAATTCCGGTTTTTGATGTGTATTTGGATAATATTGTCGGTATTATTTATGCCAAGGATTTGTTGGTAGCTCCGCTCAATGCTCAGATAAAAGAATTGCTTCATCCGGCGACATTTGTACCGGAGACAAAGAAGGTTGATGATCTGTTGCATGAGATGCAGGCGGCCCGGACTCATTTGGCAGTAATTGTTGATGAACATGGTGTCGCCTCCGGCTTAGTGACTCTGGAGGATCTGATCGAGGAGATTGTCGGTGAGATCCACGACGAGTTTGAACGGGACGAAAAACAATTGCAAAAACT
>JBDRIF010000124.1:0-10227 GCA_043816125.1 bacterium | reverse complement strand
GTTTGCCACCGGTCCGACCATTTGGAGGGATCAAATCCATGAATTGGCCAAAGACTTTCATGTGACGACTGATCTCGATCATATTGAAAAGGCTGAAGATGTGGTCATTGTCGGTTGGTCGATGGGGGGGTGGAAGGCGATCGAACTTTGTCTGGAACACCACAAGAAGATCAAAGGTTTAATTCTTGTTTCCGCGTTCCCCAAGTATGTTCAAAGCGACGATTATCCCTATGGCCAGCCTTTAGCCTTGTTGAAGAAGTTGGAGAAACGATTTTTAACAGATTATCGCTCTGGCATGGAATATTTTTATGATCTGGTCTTTCAGGATAAAGTGAACCATAAGCTGATCGATCATTTGACGGTCCCAGAAGAGGCCGAATTACAACGTTGGTTTGAGAAGCTAGAGCATGAGGACTTGAGGCCATTGTTGCCAAAGATCATTGTGCCGGTTTTAGTTATCCAAGGAGATAAGGATCCGATCGTGAATCCTGCTACGGCGGAATATCTTAACTCCGAACTTCCCAACTCCGAACTCCGGACTCTTGATGGGGTAGGCCACGCGCCTTTTCTTGAGTCCAAGGAAGAATTTAATAAAATGGTGAGAGATTTTGTTCGAAAAGTTTAAGCAAAAAGTAAAAGAAAGTTTCTCTAAAAGTGCAATGACATATGATTGTCAGCCAGAATTGCATGATGAAGTAATTGATAAGCTGTTGGCAAAAATCACTGGCTCACACTCCCGCATTTTGGATATAGGTTGCGGTACCGGGAAATTAGTGGGGAAGTTGGCGAAAAAGTTTCCGGCAGCGAGAATTATTGGACTTGATTTGGCGCCGGGAATGGTTAAGTTTGCCCAGGACAAGATTAAGCTGCCCAATGCTCGGTTTATCGAAGGGGATGGTGAGGCTTTGCCTTTTCAGCCTGAACAATTCGATCTAATCGTCTCAACCGCCTCAATGCAATGGATGTCGGCGGGCAAGGCGATTGTTGAGGCGGCTCGTGTGTTGAGTCCGCAAGGAAAGTATTATTTCGCTACTTTTGGGCCAAGAACTCTGGCGGAGTTAAAAAAGGCCGGCTTGGCAATCAACTATTTCCTCGATCAAGAAAGGCTGGAGAATCTTTTAAAGAAAGTATTTCAAAAGACCACGATAGAGACTGTGCCGATTGTTAAGTCTTTTAATAATTCGATCGAGGCTGTTAAGTATTTAAAGGCTATTGGCGCTAATGTTTACGATAGTCCACTGGAAACAAAACCGGCTAGGGCAAAGTTGGCTACCGGGAAAATTGATGTGACTTTTGAAGTGATTTATGGGGTTTGTGAAAAATGATCAAAGCAATGATTAATGGGGAAGGGTGGGAGTTGGCCCAAGGGACGACCATTGCTAATGTTGTTAGCAGTTTTAAAATAAAGCCTCAATTGTGTGTGGTGGAGCAGAATAACGAAATTATTTCACAAGAAAAATATAATGTGTCCCCGGTTAAGGCCGGCGACAAAATCGAAGTAATCCGTTTTATGGCTGGCGGCTAAGTCCCAAAATAGCTTATCTTGACTAACCTCATCAAGTTAGTGTAGAATATATGTAATTCTTTGCTCTGTCTTCCGATATACTATATATAACGTCATACGAAGGAGCTGTTGAAATATGGGTTTGTTAGATAATAAGGACGATGTAAAGCGGTTGGTTGATGGGTTGCATTTTAAGCAAAAGGTGGATAGGTCGCTGGCTTTGATTAAAGAGGCTTACGATAAGTTTGGTGATGGGTTAGTGGTAGCCAATAGTTTGGGCAAAGATTCGTTAGTGGTTTGGGACTTGGTTGCCAGGGTCAATCCTAAGATTAAACAGTTTGTCGTTACTACCCGTTACAAACCGAAAGAGACAAAAAAGTTTATGAAAGATTTAGTTGCCAGGTATCCTCATACAAAAGTTTACGAGAACAAGGGGGAAGTGCCTGATAAGTTATACGAAACGGATCCTGACCGCTGTTGTGAACTATTAAAGGTCGATCCGATCCGCCAGGCGGTTAAAGAGATGCAGGTCCAATGTTGGGTTACCGGCCTTAGGTGCACAGAAGGCCGAACCAGAACAGATTACAAAGAGGTTGAGCAAAGAGATAAAGATTTGTTGAAATTGAACCCTATTCTCATTTGGCATGAGCGAGAAGTTTGGCAATACCTGGCTCTTTATGAGGTACCGGTTAATCCATTATATAAAGAAGGTTACAGATCTCTCGGTTGCTGGCCTTGTACAAAGATTTCTACTGATAACAATGAGCGAGCTGGACGTTGGCAAGGGACCAGCAAATGTGGTGGGGAATGTGGGATTCACACCAGACCATTAACAAATGTAGATGGAGGCGGCATCTGATTAATTGAGCAATAACAAGGTTTAACTGACTATTATGATACTACTATTATATATACTAATAATTTTCTTCTCCCTTAATATGGGAGGGAGTGGTATTGCGCCGTCATTTGCTGCGGTTTATGGCGGCAAGCTGTTGAATAAGGGTTGGATCTTTATTCTTTTTGCCGTATTTCTAACTTTAGGCGCGGTCAGTTTTGGTGGACGTGTTAGTACTACGCTTGGTAAAGGGTTTTTGCCCAGTCAATACTTTACTTTGGAGGTTGCGTTGGCTGTGATTTTTTCCGCAGCTCTGGCGATCTTCGTTTCTAACATTTTTAAGGTGCCTCAATCAACCAGTTTAGTGACAATTGGTTCAATTGTCGGAGCAGGTTTGTTTACAGGCGGGCTAAACTGGCAGACTTTTAAATATCTATTGCCAGCTTGGATCATCTTGCCTGTTTTGGCTTTTGTGATTACCTTTTTGCTCTTTCGTGTTATTTATCCTCCGGATTTTAGGAACTTGTGGTTTTATGAAAGAATCCATTCCTGGAAAGGAACACTGAAGATTGTGTCAATTGTTACTGCTTGCTTAGTTGCTTTTGCTGTTGGGGCCAATAATGTGGCCAATGCGGTAGGGCCGCTTTTTGGCGCAGGGCTGATTAGCAACCCATTGCTGGGGATTTTTTTTATCGCACCGTTATTTGTTATTGGTGGCGTGTTGTTCGGCGAAAAAACCATGGCCAGCATCGGGCGGGAAATTGTCCCGCTGGGCCTGGTCACTTCATCGCTAGTTTCTTTTGTCACAGCATCTTTGCTATCAGTGGCGTCCTTCATGGGTATTCCTTATCCTTTGGTTCTCTTAAACGGGGCGGCAATTCTGGCTGTGAGCACACTCAAACATGGTCATGTAGTTGCGGTTAGGCAGGCGGAAAGCCAGCGTTTAGTTCTTATCTGGCTGCTGGCCCCTTTTGCTGCCGCAGCTTTTACTTACATTACATTATTAGGTCTGCAGGTGATTAGATGATAATTATTAATGAACAACAACGCATAGAAATTATTGAGCAGGTAAGCGAGGCTCAGGACAATGAGGCTTGCGGGATTTTAGCAGGCAAAGATAAGCAGGTTAAGAGGGTTTATAAAATGACCAATACTGCTGATGATCAGAAGAATTGTTATTTTATGGATCCCAAGGAGCAACTAAGGATAAATAAAGAAATCCGCCAGGCGGGCTTGAAATTAATCGGTATCTATCACTCGCATCCGCATTCTGAAGCATATCCCTCTGTTCGGGATGTTGAATTAGCTTATTATGCTGAAGCTTCCTATGTTATTATTTCGCTTAATCAAAACAAAGTCCAGTTCCGCTCTTTTAAGATCGTTGATGGCCAGATTCAGGAAGAGGAGGTCAAAACGTGAAGACTGGCAAATTTGAAATTAATGTTGATGAGCTGCGTCGTGGCGGCGTAGTTAAATTAAAAGAAAAAGATATGTTCTCTATCTGGGTTAGGGCAGTCTGTGACAATATGGACGCGACCAAGTTGCGGGGGGTGGCTGATATTGCGGATAAATACGCACGAGGGTTTATCTTGTTCTCAACCCGCCAGTTCCCAATTATTCCGCATATCCATTTTAAGGACATTGGCGCTGTAAAAGATGAGTTAGCCAAAGTCTATTTAATGTTAGACCGCTGCGGAACCAGAGTCAGGAATACAGATGTTTGTTATGACCAGAACATTTGCCCTTATGCAATCTTGGATCCGATCAGCCTGGGCGAAAAATTGGATCAGTTTTGGCGGGACGATCCTGGCGGTTTTAAGATTAAAACATCCATTGTTGGCTGTGCTAAACAGTGCACCTCACCCAGGGTCTTGGCTGATGTTGGTTTTGTCGCGGCTGAGCGGGAAGGAAAAAAAGGCTTTGATGTTTATTTGGGAGGAAAACTTGGGCTGGATCCCAACATTGGCCTTAGAATGGCCGAGCTTTTAACGGAAGAGCAGTGTTTGCGTTTTCTTAAGAATTATAATGACTTTATTAGAACGGAAGGCTGGGCTAATAAAAAAGAAAGAGCAGCTGCCTTAATTCGTCGTTTGGGTGAAGAAACGGTTCGAGCTGCAGTAACGAAAGATTTGGCAGAAGATTATAAAACCGAACCGTTTACCTGTGACACCAAACAAGGTAGTAAGGCCGGAGAGTTTATTTTACGGATCCGGGCGACCAATGGTGAGGTTAAAAGCAGCCAGGTCAGAAAGATAGCCGATTTAGCTGAAAAATACGGATTAGGCTTTGTCCATTTTTCCGTTAGAGGGGGTCCAGAGGTCCCTGGGGTGGAAGAAAAAGACCTGGCGGAAATAAGAACGGAGCTTGGCAAGGTCGGTTTGAGTTTGATTGAGGATGGAATTGATAACCTGCAGACCTGTTTTGGCGGTTACTGTGTTAACGGAAATTTGGATACGCAACCCTTGCTGCAAAAAGTTGAAAAAATCGTTAAGAAATTAAGATTGAATAATCTTGATATAAAGATTTCAGCTTCAGGCTGCCCTAACTCCTGCGGGATTTCCCATATTTCTGATATTGGTTTTATTGGCGTGGTGGAGCCGGGGGTGGACAAGAAAAAATGTACTGGTTGCGATGTTTGTACGAAAGCTTGCCGTGTTGATGCAATTAAAATTGAAAACAAGTTAGCGGTTATTGATTTGGACAGGTGTAAGAATTGCGATATGTGTATTAAGGCTTGTCCTTTTGATGCCCTGTTTGAAGCTCGGGAAGGTATTGGAATTCTGGTTGGTGGTCGGGGCGCTTATTTTATGAATGACCAGGAGACCGGAGAACCGAGAATTGGCCAAATGTTGGTTGATTTTATTCAAGAGAAAGAAGCATTAGTGATTACCGAACGAATATTAAAGCTGGTTAAGGAGAAGAAAATGAATACAGCTCAATTAATCGATGAAATTGGTTTTGCTGGTTTCAGGGAGGCAGTATTATGAGTATTAATATTAAACTGAATGGAAAATTTGAAGAGGTCAAGGATGTTGTTACTGTTGGCGAGTTGCTGCAAGAGAAGAAAATAAGATATGAAGTAGTAACAGTTGAAGTTAATGAGAAGATCCTGGAGCGGACAGCTTTTGATTCAACAAAACTAAAAGCAAACGACCAAGTTGAGTTTGTTTATTACATGGGCGGGGGGCAGACAGTTGAAAATTTGATTGGCCAAACACCAGTAGTTGAACTAAAAAATATTGTGGTTAAAGGTGGCGCGGCTATTTTTGCCAAGATCGAGCGTTTTAATCCGGGTGGCAGTGTTAAGGATCGAATTTGTAAGGCCATGATCGAAGTTGCGGAGAAATCCGGCCAACTAAAGCCTGGCGGCACAATAGTTGAGCCGACCTCTGGGAACACTGGTATTGGTTTAGCCATGATCGGAGCTTCCCGTGGCTACAAAGTTATTCTGACTATGCCCGAAACAATGAGTTTGGAACGCATTTATATTTTAAAATCTTATGGTGCAGAAGTAGTTTTAACTTCAGGTGTCGCTGGTATGCAGGGGGCCATCAAAAAAGCTGAGGAAATTGCCAAAAAGAAAAAAGCCTTTATGCCCCAACAGTTTAGTAACCCAGCCAACCCGGAGGCGCATCGGCAGACAACGGCCAAAGAGATACTGGCAGCTGTTGGCGCTGATATTGATGCTTTTGTGGCTGGGGTAGGGACCGGTGGTACTATTACTGGTGTTGGTGAGGTGCTGAAAAAGAAAAATCCAAAAGTAAAGATTGTGGCGGTTGAGCCGGCCTCTTCGCCGATTCTGTCCGGGGGCCAGCCTGGGCCGCATAAGATTCAAGGGATTGGGGCAGGATTTGTTCCAGAGATTCTTAATCAAAGGATTATTGATCAGGTAGTTACGGTTAAAGATGATGAAGCATTTCTGGCTGCGCGACGTTTAGCAGAAGAAGAGGGTTTGTTTGTAGGGATTTCCTCCGGAGCAGCGGCTTTTGCTGCTTTAATAGTAGCAGCTGAGCTGGGTAAGGGTAAAAAGATTGTAACGATCTTTCCTGATACTGGGGAGCGTTATTTTAGCATGGAGCAGTTTTTTACTGCTTGAGGAGTATAATAATGAGTGAATTTAAAATTGATAAAGAAGTTGATTTAACAGGCGTTGCTTGCCCTATTAATTACGTTAAGACTAAATTAGCGCTGGAGGCTTTGGCTGCTGGCCAGATTTTGGCAATTCTACTTGATGATGGCGAGCCAATTGTTAATGTGCCGCGCAGCGCCAAAGAAGATGGGCATAAGATCTTAGAAGTTAACAAAATCAATGATTCTTATCAGGTCTTGATCCGGCGCGGTGAGGAGCAATAAGTTATGTCATATCTTAAAAGTTTGAAATGCCGGGAATGTGGCCGAGAATACCCTTTAAAAGCCTTGTATGTTTGCGAATACTGCTTTGGTTCTTTAGAGGTGTCCTATGATTATGAAAAGATAAAGCAAAATTTTGATAAGAAAACCATTCTTAGTCGAAATAAAAATCTCTGGCGTTATCGTGAGCTCCTGCCGATTGAAGGGGAGCCGACTGATGGTTTTCATTCTGGCTATACTCCCTTGATCAAGGCGAAAAAACTGGCCAAAGTTTTAGGGGTTCGCGAGCTTTATGTAAAAGATGATTCAGTTTCGCATCCGACTTTATCTTTTAAGGATCGAGTAGTGGCTATTGCTTTATCGCGCGCTAAGGAGCTTGGCTATAAAATTGTTGGTTGCGCTTCAACTGGAAATCTGGCAAATTCTGTCGCTTCCCAATCAGCCAGGGCGGGTTTGAAGAGTTATATCTTTATTCCGGCCGATCTAGAAAGGGGCAAAGTGATTGGCACTCTTATCTATCAACCGAACTTGATTGCTGTTGAAGGTAATTATGACGAAGTTAATCGGCTCTGTTCTGAAGTCGCCTCAAAATATCCGTGGGCGTTTGTGAATGTAAATATTCGGCCATACTACGCCGAAGGCTCCAAAACCTATGGTTATGAAATTGCAGAGCAGCTAGGGTGGAAAACACCTGATCATATTATTGTTCCCTGTGCCGGCGGCTCCTTAATTACAAAAATTTGGAAAGCTTTTAATGAGTTTCATAAACTCGGTTTAATTGCTAAACCAAAAACAAAAGTTTACGCGGCTCAAGCGGAAGGTTGTGCGCCAATTGTTGATATGATCAAGAATAAGACTGATGCTATGAAACCAGTTAAGCCAAAAACTATTGCTAAGTCTTTAGCGATAGGTAATCCGGCAGATGGCTACTATGCTAAAGATGCTGTTAATCAATCTGGTGGATGGGCTGAATCTGTGACTGATGAGGAAATTGTTGCAGGCATTAAACTGTTGGCGCAAACTGAAGGTATTTTTACGGAAACGGCTGGCGGGGTTACAGTCGGCGTAACTAAAAAATTGATTGAGCAGGGTGTGATACCAAAAGATGAGTCTATTGTGATCTCTATTACGGGTAATGGGTTAAAAACGCAAGAGGCTGTTCAGGACAAAATTGGACTGCCAATTCAGATTAAACCAAATTTAAAAGACTTTGAGGCTAAGGTGAAACTATGATTAGAATATTTTTAATTATTTTAGGTACATTTTTTGTTGGTTTGGCCTTTTTGGGAGTGGTTCTACCATTATTACCGACCACTCCTTTCTTATTATTGGCTGCTGCTTGTTATGCCCGCAGTTCTGATAAATTTTATAATTGGCTAATGACCAATCGTTTATTTGGTGAATATATTCGAAATTACCGAGCGGGAAAAGGGATTCCTGTAAAGACAAAGATCCTGGCCATAAGTTTGTTGTGGTTGACCATTGGCTACTCAACGATTTTTGTTATTTCTGTCTTGATTGGTAAAGTTTCGATGATGTTGATTGCTGCTGGTGTAAGTTGGCATCTAACCAGTTTGCCGTCATACCCGCGAACGCGGGTATCCAGTTCTAAATAAATAGGAGGAACTTATATGAGTATTAAAGTCAGGATTCCGCAGCCGCTGCAAAAAATAACCAATGGCCAGGAATTGGTGGAAGTGAATGCTGGAGACATTAAAGGTTTAATTGCTGATTTGGATAATAAATATCCAGGGATCAAAGATCGAATCTGTGATGAAAATGGGAAAATCCGGCGGTTTATTAATGTCTATGTTAATGACGAGGATATCCGATTTGGTGAGGGAGATGGTACAATATTAAAGTCCGAAGACGAGGTTTCCATTATCCCTGCGATAGCTGGAGGGTCTTAAGTGAGTTTAAGCGAAGAGCAAATTGAAAGATATAGTCGGCAGATCCTGTTGCCCAAGATAGGCGGTAAGGGGCAGGAGAAATTGTTGGCAGCCAAGGTTCTGGTTATTGGCGCTGGCGGCTTAGGTTCGCCGGTGGCAGCTTATTTAACCGGAGCAGGAGTAGGGACGTTGGGGATTGTGGATTCGGACGAAGTAGAATTAAATAATCTACACAGACAAATTATTTACTCAACTGATGATATTGGACGGAAAAAGGTGGAAGCAGCAAAACAGCGGCTCGATAAAGCTAACCCTGATGTGAAAATTGTGCCGCATGTCCTGCGTTTGACTTCGGATAATATTATGGGCGTTATTAAGGATTACGATATTATTGTTGATGGGACAGATAATTTTCCTGCCCGTTATTTAATTAATGATGCCTGTGTCTTAGCCAAGAAAACCCTGGTTCACGGTGCCTTTTTTCGGTTTGAGGGGCAGGCGATGGTGATCAAACCAGGTGAAGGACCGTGTTATCGCTGTATGTTTTCTGAGCCGCCACCGCCTGGAGCTGTCCCTTCTTGTCAGGAAGCTGGTGTCTTAGGCGCTCTGGCGGGTGTAATTGGATTGATTCAGGCAACAGAAACACTTAAACTTATCTTGGGGATTGGTGAGCCTCTGATTGGCAAGCTAATTATTTTTAATTCCCTGGACATGGGTTTTAGAAAGGTCAAAGTTCCCAAAGATCCAAAGTGTCCTGTTTGCGGTGAGCAGCCAACGATAAAAAAATTAATTGACTACGAGATATTCTGTGGTATCAAAAAAGGAAAAGATAAATGAAATTCTCTGTAAAATTGAAATATGGTTTACAGGCTGTTTTGGAACTGGCTCAGCGCTATACTAGCAGCGCTGTTCAAATTAAGGATATTGCTAAAAGCCAAAAGATCCCGATTCGCTATTTGGAGCAGCTACTGCTGATTCTCAAAAGGCGGGGAGTGGTTAAAAGTACGCGAGGCAAACAAGGTGGTTATGCTTTGGCTAGACATCCCAGCGATATCACTGTCTTAGATGTGTTTGAAGCCTATGAAGGAGTGCTGGATCTCTGCGTCTGTAACAAGAAAACACAAAAAGACTCAGTCGTTTGCGGGGTTTTTAGAGATATCTCGGATTGTATGAATAAAAAGTTGGCCGATATAACGATTGAAGATCTAGTCTTTAAAAAGAAAAAAAACGAGCGCGCGTACATTTACAATATCTAACAGGGGGGAATAGAAATGGGAAAAGTAGCCAATGATATCACTGAATTAGTTGGTAAGACTCCATTGGTTAAGTTGAATCGTTTTGCCCAAGGTTTGGGCGCAACGATTGTGGCTAAATTGGAGAGTTTTAACCCGGGCAGTTCGGTGAAAGATAGAATCGGAGTGTCAATGATCGAAGCTGGGGAAAAAGCCGGAAAAATAAAGAAAGGCACGGTTATTATTGAACCGACTTCCGGGAATACTGGGATCGCTTTGGCTTGGGTAGCTGCCGCCAAAGGGTATAAATTGATTTTAACTATGCCTGATACAATGAGCGTTGAAAGGAGAAGCTTGCTGCAGTTTCTGGGAGCGGAATTGGTATTGACCGATGGGGCAAAGGGGATGAAAGGGGCA
>JBDRIF010000123.1:0-5655 GCA_043816125.1 bacterium | reverse complement strand
CAGAAAGCTTAATGAATATTTTGTTACCGACCGCTTTTAATTCACTTTCGGTAATCCTACCGGTTATTGATGAAACTTATCTGTTGGAGCAGACTGTAGCGCAAATTATGGGCGATTGTGCCGCCGACATTCATGAATTGTTAATCGTTGTCTGTAAAAAAACGACGACCAAAAGTTTGGAAGTCTGCCAAAAACTCAAAGACTTGTATCCTAACAAGGTCGTAATCCTTAATCAGACCAAACCTTTCCTTGGCGGGGCGATGCAGGATGCTTTTGATCGGGTTTCTGGCAGTCATGTGATTATGATGGCGAGTGACGGAGAGACCCCGGCGGATAAAGTTAAGGATTTTATCATTGAGGCGAAGAAAACACCGGACAAGATTATTACCGGTTCTCGTTGGTTAAAGGGTGGGGGGTTTGAAGGGTACAGCCCGCTCAAATATATTCTTAATTTTATCTTTCAGCAGATTTTTGCCATTATGTATGGGGTCAAATTAGGCGACATGACTTATGGCTTTCGAATCTTCCCGAGTTCCCTGGTCAAAGCGATTAAGTGGGAGGAGTTGAGGCATCCGTTCTTGCTCGAAACACTGATCAAACCATTACGCTTAGGAATCAAGGTCAAAGAGATCCCTACCCCCTGGAAAGCCAGGACCGAAGGGGAGTCGCAAAATACTTTTTGGCGCAATTTTGAATATTTTCGGATCGGTTTTAAAACGAGATTCTCTCGTAGAAAGGATATATTAATATGAAAAAAGTAATTGTGACGACGACGATCAATCCACCGACCGAGGCGATCGAAAAGTTTGATGCCCGGACCGATTGGGAACTGGTAGTAATCGGCGATTTAAAAACTCCAAAGGATTACAAGTTGAAACGAGGCATTTATGTCTCTCCCGAGGAGCAGGAAAAATATGACAAGCCCCTATCAGATGCGATCGGCTGGCGCTGTATTCAGCGACGAAACTTCGGGCTCCTTTGGGCGCATGACATGAAGGCCGATATCGTAGCTGTTATTGACGATGACAATATTCCGTATGAAGGGTGGGGGCCGGAGATTCTTCTTCAGGATAAAGCGGAAGTTAATTATTACGAAACCGATCTCCCTGCTTTTGACCCTGTCGGAGCAACCAACGAGTCGGCAATTTGGCATCGGGGTTATCCGATGCAACTCGTACCTAAGCGTGATTATAAGAGCAAATCAAAAAAAATGATGAGTTTCGATGTCCAGGCCGATTTTTGGAACGGCGATCCCGATATCGATGCTGTCTGTCGGATGATCTATGCTCCGGAGTGTGATTTTGACCACAAATATTTTCCGCTGGCGGCCAATAAAGTCGCCCCGTTCAACTCGCAAAACACTTTTCTTAAGGCGGCGCTGTTAAAAGATTACTTCCTCTTCCCGCATGTCGGACGGATGGACGATATTTGGGCCGCCTTTTATGTTCAGGCCAAAGGGGCGAAGGTTGTTTTTAATAAACCATCGGTCTTTCAGGCTCGCAATCCCCACGATCTGGTTATCGATATGAAAAAAGAGTATATCGGTTACGAAAACAATCTTAAGATCGTCTCCGAGATTATGACCGATCCGGAGAGTCTGCTGAAGTATTTGCCCGAACAGTCTCAGGAAGCTTTTAAGCTCTACAGGAAACATTTTAATGGCTAGAAAAATATTAGTTACTGGGGGAGCCGGCTTTGTCGGCCGTCATTTTGTCCATCGGTTTCTCGAAGCAGGAGACGAAGTTCATTGTGTCGATTTAGTCGCCAAATTTACCGGGGGGATTGAGCCGGTAAAGTGGCCCCTCTTCAAACCTCAGGATTATAAGAACTTTCATTTCTACAAACAAGATTGCCGGCAATATTTTGAGCAGGTGGCCGATACCGATTTTGATTATGCTTTTCATCTGGCTGCGATGGTCGGTGGGCGGGAGATGATCGAGAATAATCCGTTGGCAGTGGCCGACGATTTGTCGATTGATGCGGAATATTGGCAATGGGCGGCTAGAACAAAACCGAAAAAAACAATTTGTTTCAGTTCCAGTGCCGCTTACCCCATCAAACACCAGAGACTGGAAGGATATAAGTTGTTAACCGAAGATATGATCTCTTTTGCCGAGGATATCGGTATGCCCGATATGAGTTATGGTTGGGCTAAGTTGACCCATGAGTATTTGGCCAAGTTGGCTTTTGAGAAAAACGGTCTCAAATCGGTTGTCTATCGGCCGTTCTCCGGTTATGGCGAAGATCAGGACGATAATTATCCTTTTCCAGGTATCTGTAAACGGATCCTGGCCAATAAGGGGGCTCCTGTTATTAATGTTTGGGGGACCGGCCGGCAGATGAGAGACTTTATTCATATTGAAGATTGTGTTGATGGTGTTTTGTCCACTATGGATCAGATCGATAATGCCGCGGCCCTTAATCTTTCGACCGGTATTTACACCTCTTTTATTGATTTCGTAAAAATTGCGGCTGATGTTCTCGGTTTCTCTCCTCAGGTTGAGGGGACGAGCACCAAGCCCGAAGGGGTCTTTGCCCGCGGTGGAGATACGGCCAAACAACATTCCCTCGGTTTTAAACATAAGATCTCTTTTAAAGATGGAATTAAAAGAGCTCTAACCTATTATGATGAAAAAAACCTGGCAAATTAAGCAGGCCGATTATACCGGTATTGAGCAATTACTCAATAACCGTGGAATTAATCAGGCGGCGGATATCGAAGCTTTCTTAAATCCCCGTTTGAGTTTTCTTAAGGATCCTATGGAAATCCCCAATATTGAATCTGCCGTTAAACGAGTCCTTTTAGCCAAAGAACGAAACGAAAAAGTGTTGGTTTATGGTGATTACGATGTTGACGGGGTGACTGGCACCGCGATTTTGCTGCATGTATTAAAATATCTCGGCCTGCAGGCCGATTATCATATTCCGCATCGCCACGAAGAGGGATACGGCTTGTCTCTGCCGGCTGTAAAGGAGATTGCTGAGGCCGGCGTAAAGCTGATTATTACCGTCGATTGTGGCATTGCCAACGTGGCCGAAGTAAAGTTGGCCAATGAGCTCGGTTTAACTGTAATAATTACCGATCACCACACCATCCCGGATAAGTTACCCGAAGCGTATGCAATTGTTAATCCCAAAATGATTACCGGTCCTCATCCTTCCAAAAACTTGGCCGGGGCGGGGGTCGCTTTTAAGTTTGCCTGGGCGCTATTGAGAATGGCCGGCGGCAAGGATAATCAGTTTCTAACTTCGCTGCTCGATCTGGCAGCACTCGGCACCTTTGCCGATGTTGTTCCTCTGGTCGGGGAAAATAGGATCATTGCTGCCAACGGGTTGAAGGCGCTTAACGATAGAAAAAGACTCGGGGTCAGACACTTAATCGAAGTCGCCGCGCTTTCTGATAATCTTTCGGTCCGAGATGTTACTTTTGGTTTGGCCCCCCGGATCAATGCGGCCGGACGTCTGGAGCATGCGTCCAAATCTGTGGAACTATTTATTACCGATGATGCGGAAAATGCCCGTTCGATCGCGACCGAATTACAAAAAATCAATTTAAAGCGTCGCGCTATCGGCACCTCGATCCAAGATTCTGTTTTTAACCGGATTACGGACGAACATGTTGCCAACAATAAGGTTGTAGTTATGTCCGGCGAAGATTGGCATCCGGGGGTTGTTGGAATAGTTGCTTCCAAGGTTGTCGATACATATTCACGGCCGGCTGTTTTAGTTGCCGTTAATGATGGGGTGGGGCGCGGCTCGGCCCGTTCTGTGAGCGGGATCAACATTTATGAGTTGCTGGCTTCTTGTTCTGATCTCTTTGTTGAATTCGGTGGTCATGCCGGGGCGGCCGGGTTTGAGATTAAGCCGGAAAATATTAATAATTTTATTACCCGTCTGCAGGATCATGCCAATAAAACAGTTTCCAATGAAAGCTTAAAACCGGTCATCGAGATTGATGCGGAGCTTGCTCCCAATAAGATAAGTTTGAATCTTGTAAAAGAATTAAGCAGGCTCGAACCGTTTGGTGAGGGGAATCCGGAGCCGATTTTTGTTAGTCGAAAACTGAATTTAGTTGAGCAGAGACGGGTTGGCGGGACCGGCAAGCATCTCAAAGCCAAGTTTGCTGATGGCCCGGTGACACTAGAAGCGATCGGTTTCGGTTTGGGTGACATGTCTGATAATCTAAATTATAATGATAAGTACGACGTCGTCTACAACCTGCAGGCGAATGAGTGGAATGGGTTTGAGACGGTTCAGTTATGCCTGATAGATATAAGAAAAGCTACTTGCTAATCTTCTTCGACAGTCTTTCCTAATTTACCAAAAGCACCAGCTAATTCGTCTTTAAGCCCAGCAGTTAAATCTTGAGCGGTCCGCGTTGTGCCAATTTGCTCCACCAATTGAGCTTGACGAGCTTCGGACGCAGCTGGCGAAACTGTCTGTGTTGGAGTTGCTGTAGTAGTTATTGATTTGGGCCCACTGATTTCGTGGTCCGATGCTAACCTTGCAGCTGTTCTTCTGCTCGCCCCTGCAGCTCTAAGAATCTCAACATGATTCGTAAATCTACCCATTCTCGTATGTATTGGTGTCACCATTTATTTGCCTCCCTGTTTTTCTTTTGCCTCTATATACTTATCGGCAGAATTACGATAAAATTTCAATAATTATGAAAATATTAGTCATCGGCTCCGGTGGGCGCGAGCATGCTTTAGTTTGGAAAATCTCTCAATCAAAGAAAGTAAAGAAAATCTACTGCGCTCCCGGGAATGCCGGGACAGCTTCTCTTGCGGAAAATGTTAACCTCAAAGCCGATGATATTACCGGCCTGCTCAAATTTGCCAAAGAGAACAAAATTGATCTGACAGTTGTCGGTCCAGAAATTCCTCTTGTTCTTGGTATTGTCGATGAATTCGCCAAAGCCGGCTTAAAAACCTTTGGTCCTTCCAAGGGTGGATCCAAGATTGAAGGGAGCAAGGTCTTCTCCAAAGAGTTCATGGTTAAATACGATATTCCAACAGCCAAAGCCGGCATTTTCTCTGATATTAAAGAAGCCTTACTATATATAGAGGAAGTAGGGGCCCCGGTGGTGGTTAAGGCCGATGGGTTGGCCGCTGGGAAAGGGGTTCTGATCTGCAAAACCAAGAAAGAGGCCCAAGCGGCTGTTAAGGCGGTGATGGAGGATAAAGAATTCGGCTCAGCTGGTGATCAAGTGGTGATCGAAGAGTGTTTAGTTGGCGAAGAAGCCTCAATAATTGCCATAACCGATGGAGAAACTGTGATTCCACTCGCTTCCTCACAAGACCATAAACGGGTCAATGACGGAGATGAAGGGCTAAATACCGGTGGGATGGGGGCTTATTCTCCAGCTCCGATTGTAACTGATCAGCTCATGGCCGAAATAAACGAAAAAGTTCTAACTCCTTTCGTCCAAGGAATGAGGCAAGAAGGGACTCCTTACAAGGGTGTTGTCTATGCCGGGGTAATGGTGACCAAGAAAGGGCCGATGATCTTGGAATTTAATGCCCGTTTTGGCGATCCCGAGACCCAGCCGATCATGATGCGAATGAAATCAGATATTATTCCGATTTTCTTGGCTTCAATTGATGGGACATTATCTAAACATACAATTGAATGGGAAAAGAAAGCTGCTGTCTG
>JBDRIF010000122.1:0-2654 GCA_043816125.1 bacterium | reverse complement strand
TGTCATAAGCCCAACAACCTGCTCTTTTACCGTCCGAACAGCCCGACTTTGCAAAACAGTAGCCGCAAAGTCACCATGACAATTCAAGTCTTGATTGGCAATCGCAAAGCGGATAAAACTTTTCTGGGCCCGTTCGCTCTCTACATCGTTAAAAATAGCTTCGACAAGCTGAAGACATTCTTTAGACCAGAAAAACCAATGCCCCAACTCTTCGATCGTCGCCTTAACCATCTCGATTACTGGAGCTTTTAAATATTGACCAAGATCGGTTTCCAAAACCGCCTGACACAAAGCGATGTTATCCAAACTCATCACTATTGGCGGTCTTGCTTCCATATCCATCCGAGCCAACTCTCGCCTGACTGCCCCCTGCGCAATGCGCACCTTAGTATCACGCGGGCAATCTGCCTGCTTCAAATAAGCAGCAAGTCTTTGGACAGAAACCCTAGTGATATCTATTGCCATACTTTGTTATCCAAACATAAAGAAATAAATTTCACTAAAACGACAAAACCCTCGAAATCCGAGGGTTTTATCTTTTTCTATATACACTAAGTTCTTACAAAACCGTTAACAATTCCTGGTATTTAGCCATCGGCCACAATCCGTCGGCAACCAGAGTCTCCGCTTTATCAACACTGGCACGGAGAACATCTAAAGCATTGGCCCCATTCTTGGCATAGAGTTTGGCTTTTTTCTCCAGATTCTCTTCTTTCTCACAAACAACGATTGCCTTCTCCAGGCCAATGATCGCCTTTCTAATATCGGCATACAGAGCAGCCATCTTTTTTAGGTCGGCAGCAACCGCCCCACTCTTAGAAGTTGCTTTAACGGCCTCCCCCAACCTCGTGATCTGTTCGATAACCGCCGGCAAGACCAAAGTTTGAGCAATATTCAAGGCAGTCTTAAGCTCAACATCTTTTATTTTAATGTAAGCGTCTAGCTTGATCTCAACCTTGGAATGAAGTTCTCGCTTAGAAAGAACACCGAATTTCTCAAACAACTCCGCGTTATCTTTCTCCAACATCAGATCGAGCGCCTCTGGAGTATTCTTGGCATTGGGTAGGCCCCTCTTGGCCGCTTCTTTATGCCAAGCCTCCGAATAATTGTTCCCTTCGAAGCGAATCTTCTTGGTCTCCTTAAGAATATCCTTCAAAACCAGAATAGCTTTTTCTTTGACATTCTCACCTTTCTTCTTTGCCAACCTTGTTGTTATCTCGTCATAACCGTACGCCACGATCAAATTAAGAGTTGTTGCTGCTTCGGCACAGTTATGAGATGAACCGACAGCCCGGAATTCGAACTTATTACCGGTAAACGCGACCGGAGAAGTCCGATTCCGATCCGATGTATCTTTGGCAACATTAGGCAGATTCATTACTCCCAGGTTAATATTTGCCAGACTCTTTTCGGTTACATTTGTCCCTATCCCTTCGATCTCGTCCATTAATCCGTTGAGATATTCCCCAAGATAAACAGAAATAATCGCCGGCGGAGCTTCGTTGGCCCCGAGACGATGGTCGTTACCAGCGTCGGCAACAGCCGCACGGAGCAGACCGCCAAATTTATTTACACCTAGAAGGATCGCTCCTAAGGTCAGGAGAAAATTGATATTCTTGATCGGCGAATCGGACGGCTCGAGGTAATTGGTATTCTCATCACCCATCGACCAGTTGAAATGCTTGCCCGAACCGTTAACTCCGGCAAAAGGTTTTTCATGCAGTATCGCAACCATTCCATGTTTTTCGGCCACTTTGCGAATAATATCCATCAGCTGTAAATTGTGATCGATCGCCAGATTCGCTTCTTCGTATAGCGGAGCCACTTCAAACTGATTGGGAGCAACCTCATTATGCCTGGTCTTTGATGGTATCCCGTGTCGATAGAGCTCAGTATCAAAATCTTCCATAAACATAATTACCTTATCTTTAATCGCGCCAAAGTAATGGTCTTCCAACTGTTGGCCTTTGGCCGGAACGGCACCAAAGAGGGTCCGGCCGGCTACACGCAGGTCAGGTCTTGAATCATATAGTTCTTTAGCAATCAGAAAATATTCCTGCTCCGGTCCGCCGTAAACTTTCATCCTCTTGGCCGATTTATTCCCTAATAATCTCTGCAATTTGACCGCTGATTCGGTCAGGGCTTTCATGGACCGCAGAAGCGGGGTCTTCAAGTCGAGAACCTCACCAGTCCAGGAGAGATAAACGGTCGGGATAACTAAAGTTTTGGTATCTCCAGCTTCTAATAGAAATGCCGAACTGGTCGGATCCCAAGCAGTGTACCCCCGGGCCTCAAATGTTGAGCGAATACCACCGGATGGAAAGCTGGAAGCATCGGGTTCGGACTGGATCAACTGCTTGGCACTAAAACGCTCGATCATCTCTCCGTCTTTACCATAACTCAAGAAAGCGTCATGTTTTTCCGCCGTACCGCCACGCTGCGGCTGAAACCAGTGGGTAAAATGGGTCGCCCCATTCTCGATCGCCCACTCCTTCATCGCATGAGCAACATCAGCGGCAATTGCCTCATCCAAAGGCTCACCGCTCTCCACCGTCGCTACCAATTTTGTGTAAACCTCTTTACTTAACTTTTCCTTCATCACCTTTTTATTGAACGTTAACTCACCGAATATTTGACTAGCCGTTTTTGTCATT
>JBDRIF010000121.1:0-5730 GCA_043816125.1 bacterium | reverse complement strand
AAAGAATATCAAAAATCGTATCTGATGGCGGTCAAGAAAAAAACGCAGGAAGTGGCTAGGACCATTAATTAATCATGCGTTTTGTCTGTGTGCATGGACATTTTTACCAGCCGCCGCGTGAAAATCCGTGGTTGGAGGCGGTAGAAAAGCAGGATTCTGCTTACCCATATCATGACTGGAACGAGAGAATAACTGCCGAGTGCTACGCTTCCAATGCCGCTTCTCGGATCTTGGATCCCGAAAAGCGGATCGTTGATATCGTCAATAATTACAGCAATATCAGTTTTAATTTTGGTCCGACCCTTTTGATCTGGTTGCAAAGGAATGATCCCGAGACCTACCATGCTATCCTGGCAGCCGACCGGAAGAGCCGGGCCAAATTTTCGGGGCACGGTTCTGCCCTGGCTCAGGTTTACAATCACGTGATTATGCCTCTGGCCAATCGTCAGGATAAAATTACTCAGGTTCATTGGGGGCTCAGGGATTTTGAATACCGTTTTGGCCGCAAGCCCGAAGGGATGTGGCTGGCGGAGACCGCGGTCGATCTGGAAACTCTGGAAATTCTTGTTGATCAAGGGATAAAATTTACGATCCTGGCTCCCAGTCAGATCAAGTGTGACCCCAAACGGGGGGGGATCGATCCGAAACAGGCTTACCGCTGTCAGTTGCCTTCGGGTCGGAGCATTGATTTGTTCATCTACGATGGCCCGATCTCCCAGGAACTCGCTTTTGGCCGTTTGTTGAACAGCGGCGAAAACTTTGCCGATAGACTGGTCAACGCTTTTGTCCCCAAATCCGAACAACCTCAGCTTGTCCACATTGCTACCGACGGAGAAACCTATGGCCATCATCATCGTTACGGTGAGATGGCTTTGTCTTATTGTCTCTATCATATTGAGAAAGAAAAATTAGCCAAAATAACTATTTACGGCGAGTATCTGGCCAAATATCCGCCCAAGGGAGAAGTAGAAATTCATGAGAATTCTTCCTGGAGCTGTTGTCATGGGGTAGAACGCTGGCAAAACGATTGCGGCTGTGCCAGCGGCCAGAAACCGGAATGGAACCAGGCTTGGCGCCGGCCGCTGCGTGAAGCTTTGAATTGGCTGCGCGATGCTTTGATCCCAATCTATGAGCAAGAAATGTCACGACTGGTCAAAGATCCGTGGGGGGCCAGGAATGATTATATTGAACTATTACTGGATAATTCGTATCAAAATATGGAAAAATTCTTTTTTCAGCATGCGAACCATTATCTGACCGACGCTGAGAATGTCCGGATTCTAAAACTGCTCGAAATGCAGAAGGCGGCCCAGTTCATGTTCACCAGCTGTGGCTGGTTTTTCGATGAGTTGTCGGGGATCGAAACCGTTCAGATTATCACTTATGCTGCCCGGGCGCTGCAATTAGCCAAAGAAGTTTCCGGGCTCGACCTGGAAGAAGAATTTGTTAATAGATTAGCCGAGGCAAAAAGCAATCTCTCCTATATCGGTGACGGTGCGCAGTTGTATGAGCAACTGATCAGGCACAACAAACTCGATTTGTTAAGGGTAGGGGCACATTTTGGCATTTCGTCTTTATTCGAAGATTATCCGCGAGTTTCGGAAATATATTCTTTTTCTGCCAAGAGCGAGGTTATCGATAAGGCGAATCGGGCCGAGCAACGTTTGTCGATCGGCCGAGTCAGTTTGCAGTCCAATGCCACGCTGGAAAAGAAAGAAATTGTTTTTGCCGCCGCTTTTTTGGGTGGGGAAGATGTGATCTGCGGGGTCCGTTATGCCGACAACTCTTTTGATTTTAACGAGATCCAAGGTCAGGTGAAGAATTCTTTTTTAAATGATGAACGGGTTGAATTCGCCGCTTGTTTGACTAGGCTTTTTGGCCGGCACAGTTATTCCCTCGGGCATCTCTTTCATGACGAACAGTATCAAGTGTTAAAACAATTAATTAAACCGGCGCTAATCGAGGCTAATGCCGCTCTCTATGCTTTGTTCGAACGGTACCGACTGACCATGGCCGGTTTGAACCGGTTGCAGATCCCTCTGCCGGCGGCCCTTTTTGCCACCGCCCGATTTGTGATCAGCGATCAGCTGAACAAAGTGTTGGAAAAAGAGCTGAATCTAGACGATCTCAAAGCCAAAGCGGAATTGGTCAAACAGTGGCCGGTGAATATCCGGAAGGGGAATCTGCATTATCAGTCAGGGATTCAGCTAAATAAGATGATGGCGAGACTGGCTGATCAGCCTGATAACCTGGAATTACTCTCTCTGATTGTCGAATCGTTAAAAATAATATTATCCCCGCCGCTCTCGCTGGAACCGGATCTGCGCATGGCACAAAATTATTATTTTTCTATTGGACAGGGTAAAAAACCGGTCGGGGAGTGGCTGGATCGTTTCAGAGAGCTCGGGAGTTATCTAAAGGTTAATCTAGGATGATTAAAGGGAGACAAAGCGGTATCTTGCTCCACCTCACCTCTCTGCCGACCGATTTTGGGGTCGGTGATCTTGGGCCAGCGGCCAGGGCTTTTGCCGATTGGCTTTGTCAGGCCAAACAGCACTACTGGCAGGTTTTACCGCTCAATCCGACCGCGGAGATCTATGGCCATTCGCCGTACAGCAGTTACTCGGCTTTTGCCGGTAATACAATCTTGCTTAGTCCGGAGCTTTTGGTGGCCGATGGTCTGCTTGAACGTCAGGTCTTAGAACAGCGGCTGCATTTTTCTGCTGCTTATAAGGATCAACTTTTGACTCAAGCTTTTAGTTCTCTGCCAAAAAAATCTGCTGAAAACAAGAAATTCAATGAATTTTGCCAGCGTCATTCTGCCTGGCTTGATGATTTTGCTCTGTTCAGTGTCATAAAAAAGATCGAGGGAGATAAAAGTTGGGGGTGGTGGGCGAAGGAGTTGAAGGAGAGGGAGCCGAAGGCGTTAAAAGAGATCAGCCGGCATCATCAGCAGGCCCTGTTACGAATTAAATTCGGTCAGTATCTGTTCTATAAGCAGTGGTCATCTTTACACCAATATTGCCACGATCGGGGGCTCACTATTATCGGTGATATGCCGATTTACACCTGTTACGACAGTGCCGATGTTTGGGCCAACAGCCGGATGTTTAAGCTTGATGCCGATCTGCGGCCGGCCTTTGTGGCCGGAGTCCCGCCCGATTATTTTAGCAAGACCGGTCAGCTTTGGGGGAATCCGGTCTACGACTGGAATAATTTGAAAGCTGACGGTTACAAGTGGTGGCTCAAGCGGCTCGAACATAAGCTGAGTCTGATCGATGTCCTCCGTCTTGACCATTTTCGCGGATTTGCCGCTTATTGGGAGGTGCCGGCCGGGGAAACTACTGCGATCAATGGTTATTGGGTTAAGGCGCCGGCTGATGATTTCTTTACTGTGCTGAAGAAACGTTTCCCCAACTTGCCGCTGATGGCCGAGGATCTCGGCATGATTACCGATGATGTAAAAACTGTGATGAAGAAGTTCGGTTTTCCCGGGATGAAGATCCTCCTTTTCGCATTTAACGATAACGATCCGAAGCATCCGTATCTGCCGCAAAACTTTACCCCTGATTGTGTCGTTTATACCGGTACTCATGATAATAATACTGTCCGGGGCTGGTTTGACAATGAAGCGACGGCTGAGGATAAGGAGCGATTATTCCGTTCTCTTGGCCGGACGGTTGACGCCGACAATGTTGCCTGGTCTTTGGTTGAGTTAGCTTTGGGCTCTGTGGCTAATACAGCCATTATTCCGGTCCAGGATCTTTTGGGGTTAGGTGAATCGGCCCGGATGAATATGCCGGCTAGAACTGAGGGGAATTGGCAATGGCGCTTAAAAACCGGCGCGTTGACCCCTGCCTTAGCCGACAAGTTAGCCGAGTTGACGAGGCGAACTAATCGTTGTTAACCGGTCATTGAACAATTATCTTTTTTTTGCTAATATTGTGTCATCATGTTTGAAGCACAAATCAAAGTTACCCTCAAAAAAACAGTTGTCGACCCTCAAGGCCTCACCGTTAAACACGGTTTAGAATCTCTCAATTTTAAATCTATCGAAGAAGTTCGCATGGGGAAATTTATTGCAATTAAGTTGAAAACAAAAGACGCTGCCGCGGCCGCTAAAGAGGCGGAAGAGATGAGTCAGAAGCTGTTAGCTAACCCTATTATCGAGGATTTCTCGGTAGAGGTTGTTAAAATCTAATGAAGTTCGGAGTCATTGTTTTCCCCGGCTCCAACTGCGATCAAGATTGTTTTGATGTTATTAAAAATGTTCTCAAAGAAGAAGTAGAATTCATCTGGCACAAGAACACCTCTTTTAAAGATTTTGACTGCATAATTATCCCGGGTGGTTTTAGCTACGGTGATTATTTAAGATGTGGTGCTATTGCCAACTTTTCACCCATTATGGCTGCGGTTAAAGAATTTGCTAACAATGGTGGTTTGGTAATCGGGATTTGTAATGGATTTCAGATATTGCTTGAATCCGGACTACTGCCCGGAGCCATGCTTAGGAATAAAGATCTCCACTTTATTTGTAAGTTTGTCGAATTAAATGTTGAAGCGACCGATACCCCTTTTACATCCAAATACAAGAAGGGACAGAAGCTGCAGATCCCGATTGCGCATAATGAAGGGAACTACTATATAGATGAAAAAGGTTTGGCAGAGCTAAAGAAAAATAATCAGATTGTTTTTCGCTATACCAATAATCCCAATGGGGCAGTGGATGATATTGCTGGAATTGTTAATATGAATCGCAATGTTTTAGGGATGATGCCCCATCCTGAAAGATCAAGTGAAGAAGCGTTAACTTCCAGGGATGGTTTTGCGATCTTTGAGTCAATACTATTTGCTTTAAAGGATAAGTCTTGATTAACTTCAAACCAAAAACCAATAAATCCAAAACAAATCCCAACCATAAATCCCAAATGCCAAATGTTTTGGAGGTTGGGAGTTTGGATTTTAAATTTGTTTTTAGGTTTGAATTTTTAGGTTTGGATTTTAATTATGGTTAAACCAGAAATCTACCAAGCGTTAGGCTTAACTGACGCGGAATATATTAAGGTTGAAGAGATAATGGGTAGAGAACCATCTTCGACCGAATTGGCTATGTTCTCTGTCGAATGGTCTGAACATTGCGGCTATCCGCGCTCGAGGAATTTGCTAAAACTTCTCCCCAAAGAGGGAAAATACCAGGGGATGATTGGGGAAGATTCCGGCGGTTTTTATTTGGACGATCTGGCGATCATTTTTAAGATGGAGAGCCATAACCATCCGTCGCAAGTTGAGCCGAAACAAGGGGCCGCTACCGGAGTAGGGGGGATCATTCGCGATATTTTTACTGCCGGAGCCAAACCGATTGCTTCACTCAACTCTTTACGCTTTGGCCCTCTGACCGAACCGTACAATCGCTATTTACTTAAAGGGGTTGTCGATGGGATTCAGTTCTATGGCAACTGCTTAGGGGTGCCGACCATCGGTGGCGAAATATATTTTGACGAATCGTATTCCGGCAACTGTCTGGTTAATGCGATGAGTATCGGGGTATGTAAAAAGGACAAATTAGCCAGAGCCAAGGCTTTTGGTGTCGGCAATTCAATAATGTATGTCGGCTCTTCGACCGGTCGGGATGGGATTGGTGGAGCTTCGGTTTTAGCTTCAGCCGAGTTTACCGAAGGGGATGCTAAGCGGCCGACGGTTCAGATCGGCGATCCATTTACCGAAAAATGT
>JBDRIF010000120.1:0-7043 GCA_043816125.1 bacterium | reverse complement strand
GGATTATTCTTCCTCAACTTGGGGCGACCGGGGTGGCGGCTCATGAAGTCAGAGAAAAATCGGGCTTCAATGTTACTTACGGCCCTGTTAAAGCCGAGGATTTGATTAAGTTCTTACAGGAAAACTATAAGGCGACCCCTGAAATGCGAGAGGTGACTTTTAACTTTATCGATCGGCTAACCTTGGTGCCGGTAGAATTTGTGCTGGGTCTAAAATATCTATTACCGACTGTTATTGTTTTCTTTTTTCTTGGCGGGATAAGTTCTGTTCTAAATGTTTTGTTGGCTTATCTGGCCGGAACTATTCTTGGTCCTGCGTTATTGCCCTGGTTGCCGGGACGGGCCTTTTCTATCAAAGGCTTATTTGCTGGTTTAATCGGTTATGGCCTGGCTTTTTGGCTGGGAACTTTAGGCTCAACAAATCTTGAGTTGGTCTCCTGGTTATTGATGATGTTGCCTGTTGCTTCCTATTTGACTATGAACTTTACCGGCTCTTCAACTTACACTTCTCTCTCTGGAGTTTTAAAAGAGATGAAATATGCTTTGCCTGTTCAATTTACAAGTGTAATTATTGGAATAATATTATGGATAATAACCAGACTTATATAAAAAATGTTGCTACTTTAAAGTTGGATCAGGATAAATGTAACGGTTGTGGCATGTGCAAGATTGTTTGCCCGCACGCGGTTTTCGAAATTGCCAACAGAAAGGCTGAGATCGTCGATCTTGACGCTTGCATGGAATGTGGCGCCTGTAAATTAAACTGTCCGGAGAAGGCGCTTGAGGTTCAGACTGGAGTCGGCTGTGCTGCTGGCGTAATTGCCGGGCTAGTTCGTGGTACCGATCCGACATGTGATTGTGGTGAAGGTGGGGCTTGCTGTGGCTGAAGAACAAAAACTAGGTTTCTTTGAAAAATATTTAACTTTCTGGGTTTTACTCTGTATCGGTTTGGGAATTTTACTCGGACGGCTCTTTCCGCAAACCGCTGTTGCTTTAGACAAAATTTCCATTTATCAAGTTTCTATCCCCATTGCCATTTGTTTGTTCTTCATGATGTATCCGATCATGGTGAAAATTGATTTTAACGAAGTAATTAAGGCTGGTAAAACACCTAAGCCGGTTTTGTTAACACTCTTTGTAAACTGGTGCATAAAGCCTTTTACCATGCTGGCGATTGCCACTTTTTTCCTCGGTTTTGTTTTTAAGGGGTTTCTGCCGGGAGTGGAAATTCTCAAGAGTGGACAGACGGTTGAACTGTATCGTTCTTATATCGCCGGGTGTATTTTGCTCGGGATCGCCCCTTGTACAGCAATGGTTCTAGTTTGGGGGCACTTGGCTAAAGGAAATGACGGGCACACTTTGGTAATGGTGGCGATTAACTCTTTAACCATGCTTGTTCTCTATGCCCCTTTGGGTGGTTGGTTATTAGGAGTGAACCAAATGCCGATCCCCTGGCAGACAATTGTCTTGTCAGTCTTAATTTATATCGGTTTGCCGCTGTTGCTCGGTTATTATTCCAGAAAATGGATCATTGCCAAAAAAGGGATGCAATGGTTTAGCGATAAGTTTGTTCATTATCTGACTCCAGTTTCAATTAGTGCTCTTCTGATTACCTTGATCCTCCTTTTCTCTTTTAAAGGGGAATTAATTGTTAATCAGCCGTTGATAATATTTTTCATTGCGATTCCTCTTTTTATTCAGACAGTATTCATTTTTGGTTTAGCTTATGCTTTGGCTAGATGGCTAAAATTATCATATCAAGACGCGGCACCGTCGGCGTTAATCGGGGCCAGTAATCATTTTGAAGTAGCGATCGCGACTTCGGCTATTCTTTTTGGTTTGTCTTCCGGCGCTTCACTAGCGACTGTGGTTGGAGTATTGATCGAAGTTCCGGTGATGTTAGGTCTGGTCTGGTTTGCAAAATCAACACGAAACAAATTTTTTAATGAGGCTGTTTAATGGGAAAGAAGAAATCCGTTCTATTTTTGTGCATTGGCAACTGTTGCCGCTCGCAGATGGCCGAGGGATTTGCTCTTCAGTTAGCAGGGGACAAATTTGAGATTTATTCTGCCGGTTCTGATCCAGCCGGCTATGTTCATCCCGAAGCTATGGCGGCGATGAAAGAGATCGGAATCGATATGTCTGCGCAATGGTCCAAAAGAGTTGCTGATATTCCTGTTAAGACTTTTGATTATGCCGTGACTATGGGGTGCGGCGTCACTTGTCCGATTGTCCCGACTAAGGAGTTAATCGAGTGGGTGATTCCGGATCCGATTGGGCGAGGACAGGATTTCTTTAACAAAATCAGAGATGATTTGGGTAAGAGAGTTAAGGATCTAATGGAACGTATTAATCGTGAGTAAGCAGATAAAGATATTAATTGCCGTAACTATTGTTGTCTTCTCTGTTATCTGGTTAATGGGTTGCACCCAGACGATTGGTAATGTGATTCCGACAACGACAGTCAGTACAACTACCACGACTACGACAACCACAACAACTACCACGACTTCAACCACGACAACAACGACAACTACTACAACTACAACTCTTTATATTGAAGCAGGCTGGGCCAGAGTCACCAGCGCGGCAGCTTTCTCGGCCAGGGATGGCCATACAAGTGTCGTTTTTGACAATAAGATCTGGGTTATTGGTGGGAGGGAAGCTGATGGATATGACGACTTGAAAAATGATGTCTGGTATTCTACAGAGGGGGGGAATTGGATTCAGGCAACGGCCAGCGCGGAATTTGAACCTCGCGATAACCATACGAGTCTCGTTTTTGATAAAAAGATGTGGGTAATTGGCGGGCAGGCGGGATCAGGGATAAGAAGAGATGCCTGGTCATCAACCGATGGGATAACTTGGCAAAAAGAAACCGATAACCAAGTAGCTGGGAAGTATTTCTCTCAAACCCAAGCTCATTCCAGTGTTGTTTTTAATAATAAGATGTGGATAATTGGTGGTACGACCCCAGCGCAGACGAATGAAGTCTGGTCGTCGACCGACGGGGCAAATTGGACCCTGGTTACCGCTGAGACTCCTTTTTCACCGAGGTCGCAACATTCTTCTGTGGTTTATAATAATAAGATGTGGGTTATCGGTGGGGCGACAGATTCTGGAATAACAAATGAAGTATGGTTTTCTACGGATGGGAGCAATTGGACCTATGTCTCAAATACGGCAATTGATATTATGATATCAGCCTTAGTCTATGATAGTAGGATGTGGCAGCTTGGCGGTGGTGGGGGGCTTGTACGGTCTTCCCTAAATGGGATTGCTTGGACATCTGTTGATGCGCCAGAAAGTTTTATTCGTTATAACCATTCTAGTGTCACTTTTGAGGCGGCCGGTCAGGAGAGGATGTGGGTTATTGGTGGGAAAAGAAGTGGCCAGTTTCGAAATGATGTCTGGTATTATCCGGCCGATTGATTTTCTGATATAATAACTTTGTGGGGTGCCTAGTGAAAAAGATATTTCTCGTCTTGATTGCCAGCCTTGTTGTTTTGTCAGTAATCGCTTTTAACCTAGTCAAATCTAATGTTTCTGTCCCCTCGCCGGTTTCGGTCACTTATGAGTGGGGTGCACTCCAGGAAGTAATTGTGGGGTCAGGGAAGGATTTGGTAATTCCATACTACCGGGAGGGGATGGTTGTGCCAGAGGGGCCAAATGCCAACGCTCTGGTGGCAGCGATGAAAAAATACGGTGGCCAGCGCTTTGACAAAATTGATCCTGAAACAGCAGGGAAAGTTATTGAGCAGGCGGATAATCTGGCGAAAACCTTGGAGAGCTTGGGGATAGTTGTGCATCGGGTGAGAAGTCTTAAGCCGGCCGAAGGAGAATATTTAGGTGATGATGGGGCGGCCCTCTTTTCCAGGGATCCGATTTTAGTAATTGGCAACAATTTGATAGAGACCTCACTTAGAGCTTTGTTTCGCCGAAAAGAAAAATATGCCATCCGGCCTATTGTTGAAAAATATATTACCGATCCCGAAGTAAGATATGTTTCTATGCCCATGGCCTCTCCGCAAATGGATGATAGGGGCCCTTATCTTGAAGGCGGCGATGTTTTATTGAATGGTTATGAGATTTATGTGGGTAATTCTGATGTTGCAACCAATCGGGCCGGTATTGTGTGGCTGCAAAATTACTTGGGGTCTAAATACAAAGTGCAGGAAATAAAATTAACGCCAAGTTTTCTTCATTTGGATTGCGCCATGGCTTTGCTGCGGCCAGGGCTGGGGATAATATGTCGAGAAGCGATAATTGGCGAACTGCCGGAGTCACTTAAAGATTGGAAATTTATTGAGGTGAATGCGGAAGAAGCGGACAACCTGGCGACAAATGTTTTAGTTGTGGATGAGAAAACTGTAATTGCCGACCCGCAACATCAAAGAGTGATCGAGGCGATAAGGGCCAATGGAATAAAGGTTATTGAAGTCCCTTATGACGAGGTGAGCAAATTCGGTGGCGCTTTCCGCTGTTCGCATCATCCGTTAAGACGTGTTAATTGATTATCGGCAGACTAATTTTTGAATCGTGATGAATGGTGATTGTTGGTGATCAGGAGAGAATGTTCGTCATTGGCGGCAAAAGATCCAGTGTTTTTCGCATCGATGTCTGGTATTATCCGGCTGACTAAGCGAAATTTGGCCAAACGTGTTAAAATGTATATGTGCTGAAAATCGCAAATAAATCATTTAAATCTCGTCTTCTTGTCGGTACCGGCAAATTTCCCTCAAATCAATCTCTACGGGACGCTTTGGTGGCTGCGGAAACTGAAATTGTGACCGTTGCTCTGCGCCGGGCCGACCTTAATTCTCCTCTCGGGAACATTCTTGAAGCTATTGACCGGTCTAAGTATCTTTTACTGCCCAATACTTCCGGCGCCAGGACGGCTGAAGAAGCAATTCGTTTGGCCAGATTGTCCAAAGCAGGCGGGGGTGGAAATTGGTTAAAACTTGAAGTCACTCCGGACCCGAACTATCTATTGCCTGACCCGATTGAAACTCTCAAGGCCGCAGAAATATTGGTCAAGGAAGGTTTCGTGGTACTGCCATATATCAATGCCGATCCGATCCTGGCTAAACGGTTAGAAGAGGTTGGGACGGCAACGGTTATGCCACTCGGGTCGCCGATCGGTTCGCATCAGGGGATCAGAACAAAGGAAGCGATTCAAATAATTATTGAACAATCCAATATTCCGGTCATAGTTGATGCCGGTCTTGGCGCCCCTTCGCATGCGGCAGAGGCGATGGAGATGGGGGCCGATGCTGTGCTGGTCAATACTGCAATCGCCATTGCTAATTATCCGGCCAAAATGGCCGAGGCGTTTAAATTGGCAGTTATTGCCGGACGGCTCGCTTATGAAACCGGCGTCAAAGCTCCGACCAAAAATGCTTCCGCTTCCAGTCCGTTAACCGGTTTCTTGCGATGACCTCTTTTGAGCAATATTTAGATTTATTGACCCCCAAAACAGATCAAGAACTTGAAGCTATGGCCGAACAGGCCCAGAAGCTGACCTTAAAACAGTTTGGGAAGACGATGCAACTTTATGCCCCAATCTATTTAAGCAATGAATGTGATAATCATTGTGTCTATTGTGGCTTTGCCGAAAAGATTCCGGAGAAAAGAGTTACCTTAACTGTTGATCAAGTATTATCTGAAGCGGAAGTGTTAAAACAGAAAGGCTTTCGTCATGTTTTATTGGTTTCGGGCGAAAAGAAAGAGAAAGTAACTTTAGAATACTTAAAAGAAGTTATTTCTCGACTTCATCAGGATTTTGAATCGATCGGCTTAGAAATTCAACCGTTGTCCGAAGCCGGATATCGAGAACTGTTCTTGGCCGGGGCTGACAGTTTAACTGTTTATCAAGAAGTTTATGATCGGGAATTGTACAAGAAATATCATCCCAGAGGGGCAAAGTCTGATTATGATTTCCGAATCGGAGCACCAGAAAGGGCGGCCAGGGGAGGGTTCTACAAGATAAATATTGGGACACTGCTCGGTTTAGGTCAGTGGCAGGAAGAAGCGAAAGCTTTAGGGCAACATGCTGCTGAATTAAAAAAGAAATTTTGGCAAGCGCAAATCTCTGTCTCTTTTCCAAGATTGACTACTTCTGCAGCCAAATTTAAACCTCAATTTCCTGTTTCTGACCGGGAAATGGTCCAATTGATCTGTGCTTTGCGGATTTATCAGCCGACCGTCGGTCTGGTTCTCTCTACTAGAGAAAAGAAAGAGCTGAGGGATAATCTTATTTCTCTCGGTATTACCCAGATGAGCGCGGAATCTAAAACTGCTCCAGGGGGATATTCCGGGATCATTGAAGCGGAGGAACAATTTTCGGTTTCTGATCAGCGGACTTTAAATGAAGTTGTATCTGTAATCTCAGCTAAGGGATACGATCCGGTGTTGAAAGATTGGGATCGGGGATTTATAGGTCGCCTCGATACGCAATCGGGCACTGAGTAGTCCGCCGCAGGCGGACGTATCGAAGTGGCCGATTGCTACTCGGCGACCGATGGACAAAATTTAAATCCGAAAGAATTGTTTGGCATTTTTGGTTGTTTTTCTTGCTACTTCCTCAACTGATATCCCTTTTACTTCCGCGATCTGTTCAGCAACTTTAATAACGTAAGACGGTTCATTCCGTTTGCCACGAAAAGCTTGCGGGGCCAAGAAGGGGCAGTCGGTTTCGATCATAATATTCTCTAACGGCACGAACTTGATGGAATCACGAACGAGGGTCGCTTTGGGGAAAGTGCAATTGGCTGTATAAGAGATCATCAGTCCCATATCCAGGGCGGCTTTGGCCAGTTCCGGGTCGCCGCTAAAGCAATGTAAAACCCCTTTAAGCTTGCCATTGTTCTCGCTTTCCAGCAAAGCGATCGCATCTTCGCTCGCTTCCCGTACATGGATAATGGCTGGTAGATCGAGTTCTTGTGCCAACTGAAGAAACCTGGCAAAAACTGCTTTTTGTTGAGCAATGGGGGAATGTTTGTAGTGGTAATCTAAACCAATTTCACCGACAGCAACAATTTTTCC
>JBDRIF010000119.1:0-2173 GCA_043816125.1 bacterium | reverse complement strand
ACTTCAACCTGCTGCATCTCTTTGATGTTTTGTGCGCCGAGAGTTCCCATCGAAGTTCTTAAAGCACCGACAAAATTCATCGAGCCGTCATCGTAGCGGGCTGGTCCATGGAGAATTTCTTTTAAACTGCCGATAGTTCCTACTTTTATTCTGGAACCGCGTGGCAGAAGGGGCGAGGGGGTCGCCATTCCCCAGTGATAGTCTCCGCCGGGAGATTCGGTTGCCCGGGCAATCGGCGAACCGATCATTACCGCGTCGGCCCCACAAGCGATCGCTTTGCAGATATCGCCGCCGACAGCCATCCCACCATCGGCAATAATTGGGACATAGATACCGTTCTCTTTAAAATAAGCATCTCGAGCGGCGGCACAATCGGAAATTGAAGTGGCCATCGGAACACCTATGCCGAGGACGCCGCGAGAAGTACAGGCGGCGCCAGGTCCGATCCCAACAAGAACTGCAGCTACTCCTGTCCCCATTAGAGTTAAGGCGACTTCATAAGTTACACAGTTGCCGACCAAGACGGGGATCTTCATCATAGCGCAAAATTCTTTTAGGTCGATCGGCTTGGAAGTTGATGATTTATGTTTGGTAGAGATAACAGTCGACTGTAAGACGAAATAATCGACCCCGGCATCGCGGGCGATCGGGCCGAGCTCTTTGGCATCTTGAGGGACGGATGATACCGCCGCCACCCCACCGAGTGCTTTGATCTCTTTGATCCGCTTGGTAACCAATTCATTTTTAATCGGTTCCAGATAAACTTTTTGCATCAAGGGGACATATTCGTCTTTGCTGACCGATGAGATCTGTTTTAGAATTTCCTCGGCATTTTCGTAGCGGGTCCAGACCCCATTTAAATTGAGAACACCTAGGCCGCCATACTTGCTCATTAAGGCGGCTGTTTTTGGGCTGATCACACCGTCCATCGCCGAGGCGAGGATAGGGATCTCAAACTTTTTTCCGCTGAGTTCGAAGGAGACGTCTGTATCCTCCGGATTGACCGTCACAATTGAAGGGACCAGCGAGATTTCGTCAAAGCCGTAAACCCTGCGAGTCTTTTTACCCTTGCCGAGAATGTTTTCCATTATTTTACCCTCCCGATTTTCTTTTTTGCTTTGACCAGTTTTATCATATCTTCAAACTCATTCATTGCAGTTTCCGGTAGCCAAACCTCACCACAATTTTGACAAACCTTGGCCGGAATTTGTTCCATCATGTATAATTTTCCGCCCTGGTAATCTTCGAGGTTAACTTTTTCGGTCATAATCGGTCCGCCGCAGGCAGGGCACTCTTGAGGTTCATTCTCGTCTTCTGTTTTTTTCTCTGTTTCATTTTTTGACATAAAAAAGGAGATTCAATTATATCGGAAAAGTATAGTCTTGACAATAGCCTCTCAATTGTTATAATCGTTTCAAGATAGTTGATTTTCTGGAGGGAAAAGTGCGTCAGATTTTCTTGTTGTTGTTATTCGTTTTTACAATAATTCCCGGTTTAGCTTATGGTTTGACCTCTCAAGAGAGAGAAATCGAACTTGGAAAAGTCCGCAGCTATATTGAGCTCCTCGACCAAAAGATAATTCAGGCCCGTGAGGCGAGAAAGATCGACAGGGTCGCCTGGTTGAAGGAATTAAAACGTAAAGAGACAGACCGGGCGGAGGCTTTGCGGCAGGGAGAACTTGAGCCGAGCCATTCGGCAAAAGTCGGCTGGCTGGCGAGTGCCGGTTTTTCGGGCGGAGCGACTAGTTTTGGTCTCGGTTATCCGTTTAAGTATGAAGAAGCTAATTTGGTGGCGCAAGGAAATATTGGGATCGGTAATCAATATTCTGTAATCGGAACCGGATTGGCGGCAGTTATCCCCTTTTCAACTTATTACCTGGGGAGCAGGGTTAGTTTGGTTAATTATTCAAAGACTGTCAGCAACATTGTCGGGGTGCCGGGGACAATTAATCAGGGGACTTTGGCCGGTTTAGGCGCTTTTGTTGGAACAAAAGTCGGGGAGTTAATTGCTCAGGTCGGTTACGATACAAATTCCGGAATTGCAGCCAACGTGATTTATAAGTTTTAGATTATGGAAAGTCAGGAAACTGTGGACTTAAGTCCACAGTTTCCAAAAAGAGGTGAGGGAAATGGTAAAAAAGATCGGTCTGTTCATCGGGTTTGTCGGTTTGTTG